>CAZJBZ010000100.1:2781-13313 GCA_964543975.1 uncultured Spirochaetales bacterium | reverse complement strand
ACCCCCGGGTTGTCGTAAAGGTCCACCAAACGGTCACCGTGACGGTTATTTCGATCGACATTCCCCGAAAGCGAATCGGGCTCTCCATAAAAAAGGAAGGGTTTGCATCGTAAGGAATTGCTTACAGAAGAATCCGGGAAGACGGCTCGAATGGTATTTTTTTTGCAGTTACCCTGACACACCGATTTTTTTTTCCGATTTTTCTTGACAAACTTTGCCCACTGCACTATATTACTAGTGTCTTAGTTAGATAGTACACTATATAGGAGGAACAATGGTGACTGAAATAAAAAATCTAACATTTTCGTATAAACGAAAAAAAGAATTGTTTAAAGATCTTTCACTCGAACTTCCCGATGGAAACATCTACGGTCTCTTGGGAAAAAACGGGGCCGGGAAGACCACCCTGCTGAAGATTTTGGCCGGGCTTCTCTTTCCCGATGAAGGATCGAGCACAATCGACGGAGTAGCATCGACAAAGAGGGACCCCTTTGTCCTGCAGGACATCTACTTCATCCCCGAGGAATTCTACGTACCGCCCATACGATTGTCGCGCTACACAAAGCTGTACGGCAGCTTCTACCCGAATTTCGATTACGAAGCCATGGAACGCTACATCCAAGAATTCGACATAGGAGGCGAGGACCTTCTTACGACAATGTCGTACGGACAAAAAAAGAAGTATCTTATCGCCTTCGGGCTTGCATCGAACTGTAAAATACTCATCTTGGACGAACCGACTAACGGTTTGGATATTCCGAGCAAGAGTATCTTCAGGAAATTGGTGGCCGAGGCGATCACGGACGAAAGGACGTTCATCGTTTCCACCCATCAGGTGCGGGACATGGAGAATCTCATCGATCCGATCATCATCATCGATGAGGGAAGAATCCTCTTCTACAAGAACTCTGAAGAGATTGCTTCCAAACTGAAAATCACCGTCCAGGAAGAAGAGCCCGAACAAGAGGGGGCCCTCTATTGGGAAAAGGTCCCCGGTGGATTCGCGGTGGTCGCTGAAAACACCGACGGTGTTGAATCTCGACTAGATATTGAACTGCTGTTTAATACAACGCTTACCAACAAAGAAAAGATAAAACTACTCTTTCAAGGGGGGAGAAATAATGAATAACAATAGAATATTGTCTCTCGATCGTTTCTCCAAAGTAATACGAAATGAATTCGCGCTTAACACACGCTCTCTTTTCATAACCGTGGGAGCGATCGCCGGGCTGCTTTTACTCATCAACATAGCTTCCGTCAGGACCAGCAACACCTGGGATTTTCACGTGATATGGTATCCGCTGGTTTTGATGATCGGTGGGCATGTCATCACAAGCCTCTCCTTTAAAGAGATGCACGACAGAGAAAAGGGATATACTTACATAACCCTTCCCGCCTCACAGATCGAGAAATATCTATCAAAACTGATAATCACCTCCATCGGCTACGTCGTGATATCATTGGCCGGGTATTTTCTCTTCTCGCTCTTATCGACAGGTGTTACGGAACTGTTTTTCGGAATGTCGCATGGGCTATTCATTCCGTTCAACCCGATAGTATGGCAATTCATCGGACTCTATATTGCGACCCACGCCGTGACCTTCTTCGGTGCGGTCTTCTTTAAAAAATTGCACCTGCTGAACACAATTCTGTGGCTGACCATTATCGGCATCGGCCTCGGATTTATCGCGTTGGGTATAGCAAAACTGGTGTTCTGGGGCTGGTTCCCCGGTTTCGCGATCGAAATAAACGACGATATGATCAAGTTCGCTACCGGTGCGCAACGCATGGAACTGCAAAACTTCTTCGACAATCTGCTTGCAACGGTAAAGGTTCTCTTCTATTTCATCTTTCCGGCATTCTTTTGGACTACAGGCTATTTCCGACTGCGGGAAACGGAGGTGTAACATGAACTTCGAAAACAATTCACCGATTTATATGCAAATCGGTGATTACGTCTGTAATAACATTTTACGGAAAACCTGGAAAGAACAGGAAAAAATACCATCGGTACGGGAGTTGGCTGTGAGTGTTGAAGTAAACCCGAATACGGTCCTCAGGACCTATAACAATCTACAAGAGAAGGGAATCATCTATAACAAGCGTGGAATCGGCTATTTTGTCGATGATAACGCCTACAAAGCGGTCAGGAAGATGAAAACGGAAGATTTTGTAAAAAACGAACTGCCGCACATCTTTAAAATAATGGACCTTTTAGATCTGTCCTTTGACGATCTGAAGGCGTACTACAACGAATATAAAAACAGTAGAAACGGAGGTGCACATTAATGAAGACAACCGGAAAAATATTGATAATAGCATTAGCGGCCGTAATTATTGCACTTACAATAGTGATGATCATTACCAAGATCAAAGTCAACTCGGTGGTGGATATCAAATCGGCACAACTATCGAAAGAAGCCGGCATATTGACTGAAAAAACCTATTCCATTGAAGGATTTACCGGGATCGAAGTTCGCGGAGGATGGAAAATCGATATTGCATCGGATAATTCGTACGGAGTGAAAGTAACCATCCCGCAATACTTGGAAAACGATATCGTAATCCGAAAAGAAGGGGCTGTTCTTCACTGCGGTTTTCAAGCGGGAACCACAATCCGCAGCGGAAGTAGTGAAATGGCTATTGCGATAACGGCGCCGTCGATACAAAATCTGCGCACCGAAGGGGGAGCGGACATCGACCTATCCGGCTTTACAGAGGAGGATTTTCGATTCACTTCTCTCGGGGCCTGTTCGTTGGACGGAGAGGGCAACCGGTTTACCAACCTCTTCATCCGTACGGAAGGTGCCGCGGATATCGATCTGCGTAATTCGGAGGTGTATAACGCGGAACTCAACAGCGCGGGGGCAGGATCGATTAAAATAACCATGACCGGCGGGGAATTGTCCGGATCGGTCGAAGGGGCATCATCGGTGGTCTATTATGGAGAGGTATCGAAAAACACCCTCCGCGCCCAAGGCATTTCTTCCATTAAACAGAAACGATAAGGGTTGGAGCTTCATCCTGAGGCCCAAAAAGAAGATTATTGAGCGCCGGATAGATCGATGCCACGGAAAATGCCACCCCATGCATTGTGTCTAAACTTCTTGCAAAATGGGGTTAAGTGCCATATTTCACTATTTTGAAAGAGGCTTATCTATCCGGTTTTTTAAGGTCATTCCCATGACATGGGGACTAACCCAAAATTGTAAAATTTTGTCTTGCAAATTCCGACAAAAAATCTAAAATATAACTATTGATGCAAGACACCGAAGAGACCATTAAACGCATATTACAGAACATCCCTCTGGTCGTTGTTGTCGTCGATCGTGACCGCAGGATAAAGACTGTCAGTGAAACCGCCGTTCAATTTGCCGATTCAGCCGCGGGAAAAATGATCGGCGATCGCAGCGGCGAGGCGTTCCGCTGCCTCAACGCGTTAGACGATCCGAAAGGGTGCGGATTCGGTCCCGAATGCGAACGGTGCATGGTTCGCCACACGGTCAACAATACCTTTAAAACGGGAAAATCTCATACGAAAATTGAAGCGTCCCTGCCCGTGGAACGCGACGGAAAGAGAGAAACCTTCCGGCTTCTTATCTCCACAGCGCTGCTGGATGAAGAGAGTGTTCTCCTTACCATGGAAGATATCACTGAGCGAAAACGGATGGAAGAAGAACTACGGAGGTCCGAACAGCGGTATCGTGATTTTGTCGAAAAGGCGAACGAAGGAATCTGGGAAATTGATAAGGAGGGGAAGACAACCTACGTAAACGCGAAATTGTGCGAGATGC
Organism: uncultured Spirochaetales bacterium; assembly: GCA_964543975.1. Taxonomy (GTDB): domain Bacteria; phylum Spirochaetota; class Spirochaetia; order SPDA01; family CAZJBZ01; genus CAZJBZ01. The sequence continues at coordinate 9,519 of CAZJBZ010000100.1, read as the reverse complement.
TTGGATACTCGGAAGAGGAGATAATCGGAAAGCCGTTTTATGTCTATTCCGGAATCAAAGAAGAAACGCACTGTATTGAACTAATTAAAAGAAGGCAAGAGGGAATAGCCGAAGCGCACGACTGCACTCTGAGGAGAAAAGACGGGCAACTCATCCACTCCATCATGTCGGCAGTCCCTAAGATCGAAGCCGACGGATGCTTCATCGGGGCGACCGCCTATGTAACCGATATAACCGAACGGAAAAAAATAACCGACCGAATAGAACAGGAACTGGAAGAAAAAGAAATCCTTCTCAAAGAAATCCATCATCGGGTCAAAAACAATCTGAACGTGGTTGCCAGTCTCTTACGCCTGCAGGCGGAAGAAATCCAAACCATGGACCAGGCAAAACACGCGCTTGCTGAAAGTCAACATCGTGTTTTCGCAATGTCATTGGTCCATGAGAAATTGTACCAAAGCAAATCCCTCGCCCATATCGATATCGAGTCGTTTATCAATTCCATAATCCAAGACTTCAATACTCTCTACTCACTTTCTCCGCGCGTATCGTTTAAAGTAAAAGTAGACCTCAGCTCATTGGACATCACCAAAGCCACACCCTGCGGGCTAATTCTCAATGAGCTGCTGACCAACGCCATCAAGCACGCCTTCCCCGAAAACCGGAGCGGGACCATTACCGTTGAACTGACGGTAACCGAAAACAATTACGGAGTACTTCGAGTAGCCGATGACGGTGTCGGCCTGCCGGAAGAGATCGATATAAAGAATAACGACTCTCTCGGACTGCGGCTGATTTTCCTTTTAGCGGACCAGCTTGAAGGAGAAATCCGCATGCAACGGAAAAACGGTACTATAATAGAAGCGTTCTTTCCCCTCGTGAAAAAACCATAAAAAAAACGGAGCTTCGTGCCGGATAGGGGTAAGCGGCACTTGCAATCCTTACATGAGCCATGATATACAGTAATCGCTCTATCAACCATTCACAGCAGTAACGGGTAATGTTCAGGCTAGTCCATCCCTACCCGAAAGGGAGGGAGTGTCCATGGACACCCGGTTTTACATTATCTTAGGTTATCTTCTAATCACCCTCGTCATTGGGCTGCTTTTTCATTCGAAGGCGAAAAAGAGCAGCATAGATTTCTTTCTCGCAGGCAGAAACATTTCCGGACTCCTGCTTTTCTTTACTATGGCGGCCTCCAACTTCAGTGCGTTTACCATTTTCGGCCTCTCAGGCGCCGGATACCGTATCGGATACGCATTCTACCCGGTCATGGGGTTCGGCACCGGATTCATGGCCCTGTCAATGTATATCGTGGGCAGACGCATCATTCCCCTCTCAAAAGAAAGAAACTACATCACACCTGCCGATTTCTTTCTCGACAGGTACGGTTCAAAGCATTTAAAAACAGCTGTTTCGATTGTAATGGTTGTGTTTACTCTTCCCTATTTGGCCCTTCAGGCGATTGCGGGAGGGAATTCACTCCACGCCCTGACCGGAGTCCCCTATACCGTAGGGGTTTTGACCATAACCTTTTTCGTTGTCCTCTATGTCGCTTTAGGGGGTCTCCATTCCATTGCATGGACCGATTTTCTCCAAGGGGTGATGATGATTGTTTTCACCGTCATCGCCTTCGGAATCATCGCCCGGAAGGGGGGCGGATTCGTATCACTCAACACGCGCCTCTTCGACTCCGCTCCGGATTTATTCTCCCGTCCGGGTGCCGACGGCACTCTTACTCCGCGAGTGTGGTTCGGCTATATGTTTCTCTGGTTTTTCTCGGTCCCTTTCACCCCCCATCTTTTCCAGCGTTTTATGGCAGCGCGATCAACACGGGACTTAAAGAAAACAGTCTTCCTGTATCCCCTCATTACGACTTTCCTCTTCTTCCTCACCGTGGGAATAGGAGTTATGGGTCGGTTTACCTTTCCCGATCTCCCGATAGAACAGTCCGATTCCATTTTTCCGATGCTCCTGAACCGATATACCTCGCTTATCGGAAGTACTCTCATTCTTACAGGAAGCATAGCCGCATTGATGTCTACGATGGATTCACAGCTTCTCACCCTCTCTTCAATCATCGCCTTCGACCTGTTTCCTCACAAGACACGGGCCGAAACTCTTGAAGCGCCAAATAATCGGAAAGGAGAACGAGTTTCACGACCACTTATTATCTGCTGTTTAGGTGTATTGGCCGTATTGGTGGCCTTGCGCCCGCCCCAAACGCTCTTAGCGTTCATCAGCAGCACCACGTTCAACGGCTTAAGCGTCTTGGCCCCCATCGTATTCGGCGGCCTCTATTGGGAAAAAGCGAACGCACGCGGAGCGTTTTTCGCACTCTGTGTCGGTGAATTGATGGTCGTTCTCTACTTTTTTAAACTGCTTCCCGCCTTTGGATTTCTCCCTGTTGTCCCTATCGTGTGCGTTTCGGCAGCGGTTTTTGCGGCGGTCTCCTACGGCACAAGGCCGGCGGATGGAGCCGGAAAAGAGTTGACCGCGCATCTTGGTCCGGCCGGAGGGACAGGTGATAAAATGAGGGTTGCCGCCTTTCTCATCCTGTTTGCTCTCGCCCACGATTTCTGGAATTGGGGGAGAACACCACTCCTTTACCGTGGACTTCCGGTTTGGATATGGTATTATATCGGATTGGGAATACTACTCGCGGCGGCATATCGGATCTTTTTTATAACTACACTGAAAACCAAACGAGTAGTTAGTGCTTGAAGATCGTTGCCTTCGGAATCATGATAGAAAGAGGGGTTGCTATTGGCCTCCATTAACAGGTAACAAGGAGAAAAAACAATGAGTGAAACTATGAAAGGATTGGTTGCACACCCTAACGGAGATTTGAAATTGGAAGATGTCCAGGTTCCGAAAATCGGAGCAAATCCCTTCTCCCCCAATGACGTTCTGGTGGAGGTGGAGTACTGCGGTATCTGCGGCAGTGATGTCCATAAATGGCAGGTCGATACGGGGGAAGTAAAAAATCCTTCCAAAAAGGTGGTCATAGGACACGAAATTGTCAGTACGGTTGTGGAAGCGGGAAAAAACGTCACCGAATTTAAACCGGGTGACAGAGTAGTACATGAAATCGTCACCTTCTACTGCGGGCACTGCCCCGCGTGCCTGGCCGGAAGGTACAATATCTGTAATACCATCCCCCCCATGGAAGGACGCGCCCATTACGTAACAGGCGGCGGTTTTGCCCGCTACACTATCTGGGCGAAGCAGCAGCTGCACACACTGCCGGATTCGATAAGCAGCAAGGAAGCGGTACTGATGGAACCGACCGCGGGGTCGGTCCACAGTATTGTGACCCGTATGGGGGTGAAACCGGGAGAATCGGTTGCGATTCTGGGTCCCGGTGCCAGAGGGCTGCTGATGCTGCAGGTTTGTCTTGCCGTCGGCGCCGGACCGGTTATTATGACAGGACTTGGAAGGGACGAATCCACTCGACTGCCCATGGCCCAAAAGCTCGGAGCGGCACGGGTCGTGAATGTGGAGAAAGAAGACATTCGCGATGTTGTAGATGAAATGACTGGCGGTATCGGTGTGGATGTGGTACTGGAAAACAGCGGTTCGATAGAGCCGATCGAGGAATCTCTCGATATTGTACGCAAAGGCGGAAAGGTCTTATGGGCCGGCGGCGGAATACGGGGAGGCATTAAAGCACCGATCGACACCCATAAAGTAATCGTTAAAGAGATCGATGTGAAAGGTGAGATATCCCAAATTCCGTACGACTGGTATACGGCGCTTTATCTGGTAAAAACAGGCAAAGTAGACTTGAAACCGCTGGTCACCCATACATACGATCTGATCGATTGGTATGAGGGGTTTACTTTGGCGGCCACAAGCCCCGACTGTTTGAGGGTGGCAATAAAACCATGAGTATTTTTAACGAATTATTGGACCACATTCCCATTCCCCGCATGATAACCGTTCGCCAGCATTTCGATCGACCGAGGATCGACGATCTTGAAACCGTATTTTTGTCCCGATTATCAGAAAACGACCTGCTCGATAAGGTCCGTGAGGGGATGACTATTGCCGTGACTGCGGGGAGCAGAGGAATCACCGACCAGCAGCGTATGATCACATTGATCGTGCGGGAACTTAAAAAACGGGGGGCGAAACCCTTTATCGTCCCAGCGATGGGAAGCCACGGAGGGGCCACCGCGGAAGGCCAGAAATCGATGCTTGAAGATATGGACATCAGCGAAGAGACGGTCGGAGCTCCCGTCCGCGCAACAATGGAAGTAACGAGGATCGGCACTTCAGACAATGGACTGCCGGTTGTCATCGACAAAAACGCCCATGAAGCCGACGGGATCGTCGTCTTTAACCGAATAAAACGGCACGTCTCCTTTCGGGGCCCCTTCGAAAGCGGTCTGATGAAGATGATTACCATCGGACTGGGAAAACAACGGGGCGCCGAACTGTGTCATGAACTCGGTTTCGGAACAATGGCTGAAAACATCCCCGCCATAGGCCGTACAAGTATCGAAAAGAGCAATATTCTCTTTGCAGTCGGGCTTATTGAGAACGCCTACCACGAAACCTGCCGGATTGAAGTGATGCCGAAAGAAGAGATTGAAATAAAAGAACCGCCGCTATTAGAAGAAGCAAAGCGGCTCTCCTCCCGGCTGTACTTCGACAATGTGGATGTGCTCATCATGGATGAAATTGGAAAGGACATAAGCGGGACCGGTTTCGATACGAATACCGTGGGAAGGTTCCATACCCCGTACGCTTCCGGAGGGCCCCGAATCAATAAGATCGTAGTACTCGACCTTACCGAAAAATCACACGGCAACGCCAACGGTCTCGGTATCGTCGATTATACGACCCGACGGGTGTATGAAAAGTTTCGCTTCGATCAAACCTATCCGAACGTTCTTACTTCAACCGTCACTCATAGCGGCAAACTTCCTGTTGTTCTGGAAAACGACCGGCATGCTCTCCAGGCTGCCGTTAGGACCTGCAACATCCTCGACAAAACGAAAGTCCGAATGGTACGGGTAAAAAACACTCTGCAATTAGAAGAGATAGCCGTTTCCAAGACCCTTTTGCCGGAAGTGGAACAGCACAAGAACATGCAAACCGTCGGAGGGCCGTATCAACTCCGGTTCGATTCCGGAGGGGACCTTTTTTAATCGGGCCGCATGCAATGGAGGGACATATGAGAGGTAATCCCCACGATTCTTAAGCCACCACCTATTTGACAACATACTGTTTATCGCATATGGTAGACGGGAGCAATCGCTGTCGGGCCGGCGTCGTTTTCACACCGATTGCTGAGAGGCTGTAAACCATAATGAGGTAGCACATGAAACTTGCCGTTACCGGAAAAGGCGGTGTGGGTAAAAGCACCATCGTCGCGCTCGTTGCCCGGGTCTTGCGTGATTCGGGGAAAAAAGTATTGGCCGTAGATGCCGATCCCGATATGAACCTCGCTTCTATTTTAGCGGTCCCCGAACCGGAACGAATTACCCCCATCATCGAACTGAAAGAGCTGATCGCCGAGCGGACCGGAACGGAAGTAGGACAACCCGCCCCCTTCTTCAAAATGAACCCGAAAGTGGACGATATTCCTGAAAAGTACTGCGTAGAGTATGAAGGCATCAAACTGCTGACCATGGGAACAGTCAGCAGAGGCGGTGGCGGATGCGCGTGTCCCGAAAACAGCTTCCTGAAGAGTCTTCTCACCCATATGGTGCTCTCCGATGAGGAGTGGGTACTGCTGGATATGGAAGCCGGCATAGAACATCTAGGCCGAGGTACGGCACTGGGAGTGGACATCATGCCGGTAGTTGTAGAACCGAGTAAGGCGAGTACGGAAACCGCGCAACGGATACAAAAACTCGCTTTCGACATCAACATAAAAAATGTGCGGATAATCGGGAACCGAATCCGGAATGAGAATGAGAAGGAATATATACGACGACAGCTTCCCGATATTCCGATTGCCGGATTTCTTCCCTACTCCGAAGAGATACGGAAAATAAACATCGGTGCCGCTTCGATCATGGGGCTCTCGGAAGAAACGCTCAAACCGATACGGGAATTGGTCGATTCCTTATCTCAGACGGCGCTGTTGCCCGGCACGTAATTTCCTGCCGGGCATCACCATCCCGCAAAGAACATACCTGATAAGAATAATAACTATTTCTACTTTTTTTTACTTGCACATATCTGTCTCCCTGTGCTACAATACACCATACATTGGAACCTTCAGTTAGCTTTTAGCTTTACTTGAAAGGCTTTTTCTGATGAACAACACATGAATGGACAAAACATTTTTGAAGTCCGAACACAACTGGACATCAACGGAAAAGCTACAATCCTTCTCACATCAAAAGCCACCTCATTTGTGTACCACATCAGGGGGTTCCTCATGTTTTATTGTCAACAAAGATCGATTGTCACATCGGTCTAACAATAAACACTTAAGCACTAAGCTTTGGAGGAAGGCATGGCAAAAGAATTGAGATCAGCTGATAAGGCGTCACAAATACTTGTACGACGCGCGGCCGAAGAGCATATTGACCTGGTTTGGGACCGGTATGAAGCGATGCAGCCCCAATGCGGGTTCGGCACGTTAGGGCTCTGTTGCAGAAACTGCTCGATGGGTCCCTGCAGGATCGATCCGTTCGGCGACGGGCCGCAACTCGGAGTGTGCGGCGCCGACGCGGACACCATAACGGCCCGTAATATCGCCCGGATGATCGCCGCGGG
>CAZJBZ010000100.1:0-2771 GCA_964543975.1 uncultured Spirochaetales bacterium | reverse complement strand
TTCCGATCACGGACGGGACATTGCGCACACCCTCCTGATGGCGGCGCGGAACCCGGACGGTGATTATAAAATCAAAGACGCGGAAAAATTAAAGGCCGTGGCGGAAGAGATATATGATGTCGATACAAAGGACCGAGACATCCATCAAATAGCGGAAGAGGTAGCATTAAAAGCCTTGGAAGAGTTCGGGAAAATGGAAGGAACGGTCACCATGGCAGGGTCCGCTCCCGAAGCACTTAAGAAAAAGTGGGACAAATTGGGGATAACCCCCAGAGCGGTCGACAGAGAGATCGTCGAAATCATGCACAGGACCCACATCGGAGTGGATGCCGATCATAAAAACATTATGAGGCAGGGGATGCGTGCCGCTCTCTCCGACGGATGGGGCGGATCGATGGTGGCGACCGAACTTTCGGATGTTCTCTTCGGGCGGCCAAATCCTCTTCAGTCGGCCGCAAACCTCGGGGTTTTAAAATCCGATCACGTCAATATCATCGTACACGGCCATGAACCGACCCTTTCGGACATCATCGCCGTTCTCGCGCAGAGCGAAGAGATGAATAACAAGGCGAAAGAGAAGGGCGCGAAAGGAATCGTTTTAGGCGGGATATGTTGTACCGCGAACGAAATTCTCATGAGACACGGCATCCCGCTGGCGGGCAGTTTTCTGCAGCAGGAACTGGCCATTCTCACCGGTTCCGTCGATCTCATGGTCGTGGATGTCCAGTGCATTCTGCCGGGTGTCCAAAATGTAGCGCGACACTACCATACCAAACTGGTGACAACCTCCCCGAAGGCGAAGATGCCGGGATTCGATCATATAGAGTTTCATGAGGAGAGGGCCGTCGAAATCGCTAAACAGATAATCGAAACGGCAATAGACAACTTCCCCAACAGAAACGGCAAGGTCGATGTCCCTCAGTTTACCGAAGGACAGGTCGCCGGTTTCTCCACCGAATCGGTGTTCGAGTTTTTGGGCGGCAAGTACCGCTCCACCTACAGGCCTCTTAACGACGCGATAATCGCGGGACGTATCCGTGGGGCCGCGGGTGTCATCGGCTGCTCCAACCCACACACCGAATATGAAGAAAATCATATAAAGATGGTGAAAGAGCTGATCGGAAACGACGTCATCGTGGTGACGACCGGTTGTAACGCCGTCACCTGTGCCAAACACGGATTATTGCGGCCCGAATCGGCATTCAAATACGCCGGTGAAGGACTCCAGGAAGTATGCCGCGCCGTCGGTATCCCGCCGGTTCTCCATTTAGGTTCGTGCGTCGATAACAGCCGAATCTTACGGGTCCTGACAAACATTGTGAAGGAAGGAGGCTTAGGGAACGATATCTCCGAGCTCCCCGCGGCAGGCGCGGCCCCCGAATGGATGTCGGAGAAGGCGGTCTCTATCGGCATGTACTTTGTCGCCTCGGGCGTCTATACCTTGATCGATCATCCCCTCCCCATGATGGGAAGTAAAAACCTCCATAAATATCTGACCGAAGAGATTGAAGCGGAGACGGGAGGAAAGTGGGCGTTCGAACTTGACCCGATAAAAGGGGCCCATATGATGATCGAACACATCGATAAAAAGCGGCAAGCCCTGAAACTGAAACCGATGATGTACGAACAGTCTTTTAAGTCCGCGGTATAGCGGTAAAGAGAGAGGATAGTATGAAAAGACGATATATAAGTGTCGACGTTGAAAAATGCATGGGCTGCCATACCTGTGAAATTGCCTGTGCGCTGGCCCACGGCTCAACCGACGATGTGGTCTCTCTGGTTATGAAAGCAGAAAAACCGGGACACCGGATTTACGTTGAATCGTACAATATTCAACCTGTGCCGGTACCGTGCAATCATTGCGAGGAGGCTGCCTGCATTTTGGCATGCCCAACCGGCGCCTGTTATCGGGAAAGCGAAGGCGCACCGGTTTTAGTTGACAATGAAAAGTGCATCGGATGTAAGATGTGCGTACAGGCATGTCCTTTCGGAATGATGTCGGTTTCCGCCGACGGGAAAGGGGTAATGAAGTGCGATCTCTGTATTTCCAGACAAGCACAGGGACACGGTCCTGCCTGCGTTGATTCGTGTCCCACTCACGCCCTTTCTTTTGCCGAAGAGGGACAGGTCAACCAATCAAAAAGAAAAAAAGTAGCAGTCCGAATGGCTACCGCTTCGGAAGTTCAGGAGGATACTGCGGGAGAATAAATGATGGTTACGGTAACTGTCTGTGTCGGCAGTTCATGCCATATAAAAGGTGCTCGAGATATGATAGAGCGGTTTAACGACCTGGTAAAACAACATCATCTCGAGGACAAAATCGAATTGAAAGGATCATTCTGCATGGAAAGGTGCGGAGAAGGTGTCAACTGGCAGATTGACGATCGCCCCTACTCGAGTTCAAGTGTGGAGCAGGCGGTGCAAACATTTGAAGAGGAAGTGGTTCAACCCAGCTTGGAACAAGAGCAAGGAGAAAATGATTGAGCGACGAAAAACCGAAATCCGTACCACACAATGTTAGCCAGGAAATTGCCGCTCTCGATAGCGCGATCCTTCAGCAAACTCCGAACGGAATTTTGCTTGTCGACCAAGAGACCCGCATCCAATATGTGAATCCTTCTTTTCGGACCATGTTCCACTGTGAGGATGAGGAACTATTGGGCAGGCATGCCCAGGATTTCGTCCATTCGGATTGTTTTGAACGGGCCATTGGGGCCGGCGGAAGATTGATGGTCAAAGAAAATGGGCGTCCATGCATAGGCAAGGGCGAG
>CAZJBZ010000099.1:0-13394 GCA_964543975.1 uncultured Spirochaetales bacterium | reverse complement strand
CCTTGGTCTATCAGCTTGAATCTGCCGGTGTTAGCGGAAATTATTCCATATCCTGTATAGGCAAGTCCGGGATCAATTCCCAATACTATCATTCATCATCAAAGTCGAAATCTTCAGGAATATCGAGGTTTGTAGCTACAGATTGGACGTCATCGTGATCATCAATTGTATGGATGAGTCGGAGAGCCTTTTTTGTCGTTTCAGTATCCAGTACAATCGTACTTTCAGGTATCATTGCAATTTCCGCGTTTTCTTCTTTGTAGCCTGTTTTTTGCATCTCTTCTAAGACTGTAATGAAATCATCCGGTTCCGTCATGATATCAATTGTTTCACCATCGTTAATGACGTCTTCAGCACCAGCTTCGAGCACGACTGCCATAATATCATCTTCAGAGTAGGATGCCGTATCATAAGAAATAATTCCTTTTCTTTTAAAAAGATAAGAGACGCATCCTGTTTCACCTAAATTGCCGTTGCCCTTTGAAAGTATATTTCTAATATCGGCTGCCGTTCTATTTTTATTGTCCGTTAAAACATTTATCAAAATCGCGACACCGCCGGGTCCATATGCTTCGTATGTTATTTCAAAATAACTGACATCTTCGAGCTCTCCCGTCCCCTTTTTAATAGCCCGTTCAATGTTGTCTTTCGGCATGTTGGCTTCTTTCGCTTTGAGAATAGCAGTACGCAATCTAGGGTTAGCTTCGGCATCTCCACCGCCAAGTCGCGCGGAGATTGTTATTTCTTTGATCAGTTTTGTAAAAAGTTGTCCCCTCTTTGCATCGGCAGCACCTTTTTTATGTTTAATACTAGCCCATTTGTTATGGCCGGACATATCTTCTCCTTATCGTTTTAGTAGTCAATTTTCTAGCAAAATATCACACGAAAAAAAGACAATGTCAAGATAATCGTTTCACGGAGTTGTTTCACGGCCACGAAATTGTCGATGGAAGGGGAATTTTATCTATTTGGCCAAGCAATTCCACCAACAAGGGATTAAGCAGATTCATCCCTCGTTGTGTTGTTGACAAGAAGCTGTTTTTATATTGAAGAAGCCTTCTTGTAATCAATGGAGCAAAAGTAGTCTTTAGGAGATATTCCGGTTTTAGAGAAAAAACCTCTTCTATTCTTTTTAGATCGATCCCTTTTGTTAATCTGAGTCCCATCATAAGATGCTCAAATAAAAACTCTTTCGTCTGCAGAAACTCTTTGTAACCATTATAAAGTGGTGGATTACCACATAGATAGGCGGAAATATCGGAAACCCCTTGTATTCGGACTACTCGGCCGTTTTGAGGCATTGTTGATACGGCTGCCGGTCCACATCCTCCATACGGAAGAATGTGCCAATAGTGCAAATTATGTTTACACTCTTTTTGGGGAAGTGCAAAATTAGAGATTTCATATCGATGAAATCCTGCAGAAAGAAGCACATTTTCAGCCGCGTTCCAAACTTTCAAAGCGGACTCAGTTGCGTTTAGTCTTTGAGATAAAGGAGTCTCCGGCTCAACGGATAATGTATAGAGAGAAACATGATCAGGATGATATGATAGTATTTCATTAACATCCTTAACCGCCATCGCCCTATTCTGCCCCGGTATGCCGTTGATAATATCGATATTTAACTCTTTTTCCCAAATGGAGGCGATCTTGGATAGACCGTTCCGTATCGCATATGGAGTTACTTTTCTTCCAATTACTGAAAGAAGTATATCTTGCAGTGTTTGGACACCAACACTGCAACGATTAATGCCACTGTGCCGGAAGAGCGCCAGCTGCTCCTTCGTGATAAAGTCCGGGTTGAGCTCGATGGTAAATTCGTAATCGTTTATTGTTAATGGTAATACAACTTTGTTGATGAATGAAAGAAGCTTTTCCAGAAGTTCAGTCGGAAGGCAATTGGGAGTTCCACCGCCGATGTAAACCGTTTTGATTGAAGGATTATTAACATTCCGCAGAAAAAAGCTAATGTGATGAATTATCTTTTCAATTGTTTTTTGTGCGATTTCTTTTTCCATCGGCATTGAATAAAAATCACAGTAATCGCATTTTACCCGGCAGAATGGGATATGAATATAGAGAGCGAGTAATTTTTGGAAGGCTTTACAGTTGTTTATTGGGGGACCCCGAAATGTTTTAAAGGCCAATATCGAAATACTACTTTTGTGATTATATGCGAAAGCGGAACGGACCCGAAATGGCGGGAGTCGTGCGAATTGCTCCTGTTGTCCCCAATTATATAATATTCATTATCTTTTAACTCAATTTCAGGAACTCCCGATGAAAATGGAAAATCTTTCTCCCACCCCTCCGGCAGAGGATATCGTTTAATAGTATAGTCCCTCTCGATTAACTCCGATTCACTAAGAAAATAATCACTTTCAGTTGTTTTGATATAGATGGTAAAATCTTCCATACGTATTGTATCTCCGGGAATGCCGACGATTCTCTTCACCATGTAAGGCGTAGTCCCTGAATCCGGCGTTGAACTAATCACTGCAATCTTTTGAAGTGTGAAAAATCTGATAATCGGATCGATTATTTTAAAAACAGTAGACGGTTCGCTATAGTTTCCAGGCAAGGCGACAACAACATCACCTCGTTGAGGTTGTAAAAAACCTGGGAATCTGGATTTCTTTGTAAACGGAATTCTTGAACCGTACAGAATCTGTGCCGTTACAATGTAATCTCCTTCTTTTAGAAGAGGCTCCATCGAAACATTTTGTACGGAATAGGTTGAAAAAAGAAAAAAAGTGATACAATGATAGATAATAAAGAAAAAAATAATCAATTTAAAAAGAAAAAATATTTTGTATTTAAACTTTTTTCTTTCTGAATATGAAAGATATTCGGCACTGTGTCGCGACATAGAATACCCGCCTATCGAATAATACCTATCCTGTTAAAAGGCCAATAGATGAACATGGCTTTTCCTAATACATTTTTTTCATTAACAGGTCCGAAATAACGCGCATCTCTCGAGTTATCACGATTATCACCTAAAGGAAAAATCCAACCGGGAGGGATGTACCAACCCAACTCGGTTTCACGCCAGCCGCTTCCATACCTGCGTTGTTCAGGATGAATAGAATAGAGTGCTTGCAGTCTTGCTTTGTTCCATGCATACACATCCGAATAACGGTTTTTCGATGCTTGCATGGATTCGGTATAATCTACCGGTAAAGGAATTTCGGCTTGTTGATAGGCATCTCCGTAGCCGGAATTAATGATGTCCGTATAGTTTTTCTGTTCAATTAATCTACGAATTGTATAGTCAACCGCATTGTATTGGTCTGTTTCTCTTTCGGGAATCCAGCCGTTTTTTCCTTCAAAAAGAAATTCCACCTCACCGCGTACAAAACGAATCCTATCACCGCTAACTCCAACGGCCCTTTTAATTAGGAAATGCGCGCGTGGTAACCCCTGTTCGTCTCGATCGATATCAACAATCGAAAGTGTCACCATATAAAGAATTCTCTGTAGAATGTCGAATGCAGGACCCTTTGAAATGTAGGTAGGACTTTCAAAAATAACCACTTCGCTACGTTTTGGTTGCGTAAATCCCGGTAATTTGAATTTTCCCGGGATCAGTTCAGGCCCGTATATTAATTTATTAACGAAAATACGGTCTTGTATTTTAAGAGTATTCATCATAGAGCCGGAAGGTATTTGATACGCCTGAAAAAGATATTGGTTGATAAGCAGCACAACGCCGGCTGCCCATAAAAAAGCTTCCAGCCAATCAACAATTACGTTTTTTTGTTTTTGCTTTTCTTTTTTTATGTGTTTTCGACGTTTCCGCCATGTTAAAAATTTTTCGGTAAAGGCGATAAGTTTCGTATTATATTGTTCCATCCGGTTTAGCCTGCTCTATGCAGATTAGCATGGATTCATTTACGTTGACAAGCCGTAAAACTCCTCCTATAATTGTGCTACTTTCTTATCAGTGGATTTACTATGAAAAACAAAAAGGAAAAGACGCCTATATCATCGGACGACATAAGAGTTACGCTTAAACCAATCGCCGGTATTAAACCACACTTTTATGTGCCGGCTCTTTACTGCACGATTATTTTAGTGGTTCTTTTTTTCCTTCTTTTTTTTCCAGGTATACGTCGTCACGGTGCACTTGTTTCTTTTTCATCTACTCCTTCAGGTGCCGCTGTTTCTATAGATAATAACTATGCCGGCTCAACTCCCTGCACCGTCTTTGTCGATTCAGGCGAACATACTTTTCTTTATGAGAAATCGTTCTTTTCTAATGAACAGTGGAAAGAAAAGGTACCGGGACGTTTGTTCTTTTCACTTTTTTTACAAAAACGCGTAACTCTGGCGAAAGAGTTAAACGCAGAGGATATCAATGGATTTTTAGTGAATGAGTATAAGAACTTCAGTAAGTACGCGATGTTGGAAGAGTTTTTTCCTCAGTATCAACCTCCTCCACTCCTATCGAATGCCATTGACGATTATTTCGCTGCTCGAAGAATTGGTTTTGATGCGCCGCTTCAGAATAACATCATCAATGATTTTCTTCTGCATGCCCTCCAAAATGTCCAAAATGATGTTCTTCTCCGCGATTACCTCGACGCCGTGTCTACGATCCAATCAGGTGGTATGAGCCTGACGTCAAATAGCATCATTTCACTTGTCAGAGAATACATTATTACGCGGAAGCACTATTCAGGGATAGATTTTCTCTTTCTTAATTCTTTACCGGTCGAACAGAAGAAAAAAACAGTTTCAAACGATCTCTATAAATCTTTATTAAATCAAAGAATTTCAACCCTCAAGGGAAAACCGGAATATTTCGGAAGCGTCTTGGACGCACCTTCCTTCGGTAATGGCTTCAATTTTGTAGAAGTGACCGAAGGATTTTTTGTCCAAGGTCTCAATTTGGATGAAACCTCTGTTTCTGCACAGTCGGTTTTAACGGTCCATCCGCGTTTTCGAGCTGTATCAAGTTTCTATATCTTAGAAGGCGAAGTGACGAAAGAACAATATAGTCGTTTTCTCAATGACAATCCGGAATGGCGAGTTGAAAATCGATCTACGCTTATTGAGAATAATTTGGTCACTGCCGATTACTTAAAAAATTGGAGTTCGATTGATGATGATAGTCCTGTCAGTTATGTCTCTTACCATGCTGCTGATGCGTTTTGTGATTGGTTGGAAAAGACGTTAACACTTCCTAAAGATCATCACGTACGTCTTCCGATGGAATCTGAATGGGAATATGCCGCACGGCAGATATGGGATGAGGCTCTTCCTCTTTTTCATTCCGCGGGAATTACAGGGGCCATCTCTTCTGAAAAATCAAATGAAATGACGAAGATAATCCAGATGAAAGGAAATCTATGGGAATGGTGTGATAATTGGTTTTTCCCATCCGCCTACTTTCTCAATAACATTGATTATTTGAGTGATTTGGAAGTATCTTCAAAATGGCCCGGAGTGGAAAAGACAGTTCGAGGGGGTTCGTGGGCCAATCGAGAAGATGAAATCACTTCGAATACAAGAGGAAGCCAACCTCCGGAATGGTGTACACCCTTCTTAGGATTCCGACCGATAATAACGGATAAAGAAATACTACAAAGTTATGGAAGGTAATTGCGAAAATAACCATTTCGGCAGCTCAAAAAAGCTAAATGTTTATATTATAATAAGTTGTAAATTTTACAATTGCCACGTATCCCTCTTGTTGAAAGAAGCCAATGGAAAAAAGCAAAAAAATATTAGCGAAAAATAAAAAGGCGTTTTTTAATTACACGATTGAAGATAAATTCGAATTCGGAATAGCTCTGCAAGGAACTGAAGTAAAATCAATAAAAGACGGCCGTTTTTCCTTTGCGGATTCATATGTAAGAATTAGAAATGATGAACTTATTTTGGTAGATTTCCATATAGCCTCATACCCGTTTGGTAATATTCAAAATCATGAACCACTTCGGGAAAGAAAGCTGCTCGCTCATAAACAAGAGATAAAAAGACTAAAAAGAAAGATACACGAGAGGGGATATACTTTAATTCCACTCTTTTTCTATCTAAAACGGGGCCTGATAAAAGTTGAAGTAGGCCTTTGTCGCGGAAAGAAACAGCAGGACAAGCGGGAAACAATCAAACAGCGTGATTTAAAACGGGACGCCGCGCGTGAATTACGCCACTCTTTGTGATTTTTACAATTACTTCCATTGAACATCTTTCAAAATAGTAGTTTTTAGGTAATTGCAAAAATTTCAATTACTTATTTTATAAGCATTTAGCCTTTTTTGAGCTGCCAAAATGGCGATTTTTGCAATTACCGCCATTGATTTTAACTTTCAATGTCTGTATACTATAAACTGAAGGGGGATGTACCGGATTCGACTGAAGGATTGCGTTGGTATTGGTGGCAGACGGAGTGCCGATCTCCTAAACTTGGCAAAAAATGTAACTGCAGACAATAACGAGTCAGCAGACTTTGCTTTAGCCGCGTAATTAAGCGGCTGCGGGCATCCGGATTGCTGTTCCGAAGTTCGGAATGCTTGTTAGAAACCGGAACTTACCTTTTGCTGTTGTTCGGGTCAGCAAGGGGGAAATTTTACTGAACTAGGGAGGAATTGCTCTGCTGTTTCAGCGGATTCCTGCCGAATCATTTAAGAAACAGCTAAGCCTGTAGAAGCCTCTACGGCGCCCTTTAGGACGCGGGTTCGACTCCCGCCATCTCCACTATTGAATATCTGTTAAGCCGAGTAAAAATCTCGGCTTTTTTTATTCCCACTCGATTGTTGATGGCGGTTTACTCGAAACGTCATAAACAACCCGACCGATTTCCTCAACCGAATTTGTTATCCTGGAGGATATTTCAGCTAAATCCTTTGATGGGAAGTCGAATACATCTGCAGTCATACCGTCGATAGAGTTTACGGCCCGAATGGCGACAACCCATCCATATTTGCGTAAATCTCCGGCGACACCTACCGATTTAACCGGTAGTAAAACGCAAAAAGCCTGCCAAATTAAATCGTAGAGCCCCCTCTTTTTCAATTCTTCGATAAGAATAAAATCAGCTTCGCGGAGAACATCGCATTTTTCTTTCGTAACTTCACCCACTATTCGTACCGCAAGTCCCGGACCGGGAAAAGGGTGTCTGCGTACAATCTCTTCTGAGACTCCTAAGGCGGTGCCCAATCTACGAACTTCATCTTTGTAAAGTTTATCAAGTGGTTCGATTATTAATCCCTTTTCACGTTTCTTTTCTACCAGTGGTGAACGAACATTGTGATGTGTTTTGATAACGGACGCGCTTTTTCCGACCCCTTTTCCTGATTCAATGAGATCCGTATAGAGTGTTCCCTGGGCGAGAAACGCATTTTCAATATTACGTTTTTTTAGTTCCTTTTCCTGAATTGATATAAAAAGATCACCAATAATTTCACGTTTTCTTTCCGGATCGGTAATTCCGGATAATGCATTTAAGAATTCCCGCGATGCATCGATAATCGCAAGATGTTTTGCGCCCAGTTTTTTCAAGTTTTCGCTGATATCACGAGTTTCGAATTTTCGCATGAGGCCGGTATCAATATGAAGTAAAAAAAGTTGATCCGGGTCTATTATTTGTAACAATAAGGCCGCGACTACTGTTGAATCGACCCCACCGGATATAAGGAGGAGTACGGTACGGTCTTTCACAACGCGTTGTATTTCGGTACCAATTTTGTTCAAATAAGTGTTCATGTCCCATTCTTTATTTGCATGACAAATGGTACACGCAAAGTTTTTAAGCAACTGAGTACCGTATTCACAATGGGTTACCTCAGGATGAAATTGAATTCCGTATATTCGGTGTGAAGCGTCGCCGGCAACGGCAATATGATTTTCCGTTTCAGCGATTTTAAAAAAACCATCCGGTAATTTTTCAACACTATCGCCGTGGCTCATCCATGCGGTAAAATGATCCGGGATCTCAGTAAACAATTTATCATTTACGATAAATTGTACCGACGCTCTGCCGTATTCTTTTGTTGGAAGAGAACGAACGACACCATTATAGTATTCAACCATGACATGGAAACCGTAACAGATTCCGAGAATAGGAAGACCAGTTCGAAAGAGATGGGGATCCGGTCTTAACCCCTTTTTATCTTCTACGGAAAGGGGGGAGCCTGAAAGGATTATACCCCGCGTCGCACTATCGATAACCTTTTTTGCCGGAGAATCTCCCGGCAGGATAGTTGCATAAACTCCGATGTCGCGTATTCGCCTGGCGATTAACTGTGTTGTTTGACTGCCAAAATCGAGTACTTTTATGGTATCCATGGATCTTTACGGATAATTGTCTGTTTTCGTTCATATCCGACGGAAATGATGTTGATCGGCGTCTCTGTGTATTCTTCAATAAACCGAACATAGTCATGCGCTTCTTTTGGCAGCTGATCATACCGTGATGCATTATGAAGTGATGTTTTCCATCCCTCAAAGGTTCTAATGACCGGTTCACACTGCTCCAGAATCTCAATAGAAGCGGGGAAATTATACATTTCGGTGCCGTTATATCGATAACCGACACAGACTCCGATTTCATCCATATCGTCGTAAACGTCTAAATGAGTGAGGGCTAAAGAATCTAACGAACTCACTCTGCACGCGTATTTAAGCGCAACGCAGTCGAGATAGCCGCAACGGCGCGGTCTTCCCGTTGTGACACCATATTCCCGCCCTATTTCTCGAATGGTATCCTCAAGTTCTCCGTCTCGTTCCCTTTTGAATTCACTCGGAAATGGTCCGTTGCCTACCCGCGTGGAATAGGCTTTGAAGGTACCGATTACTTTATCCAATTCCCTTGGACCTATACCCGAGCCGAGAGCGGCACCCGCAGCGGTAGAGACACCTGAAGAAACGTAAGGATACGTTCCTGCGTCTATATCCAGCAGAACTCCCTGCGCGCCTTCGAAGAGAATAGACTCCAATCTTCTTTCACTGAGATATGATGTGATATCAATTCGCATATCCTGTAAATAAGACGAATACTTCTCAAGAAAATCCTTGTCTTCTTTTTCAATATTCGAGAGCATCGATGTATCAAAGACATCGACGATTCGAATGCCTTCACGTCGCGCTTTCATTGCATACGAAATGCCGATTCCTCTACCTGTGGTACCAATTGGTCGTTTTCGAGTGCCATCGATTTCTTTGTCCTTTGACCGATAACCGGGTAGAACGAGATGGGCCCTTTCCGAGATGTACACACGTCCTTCCCAAGAAATTCCCGTTTCTGATAATGTTTTTAATTCAGTGAAAAGAGCATCAGGATCAATTACCATCCCCGAACCTAAAATGACTGTCTTATCAGGATAGATAATGCCCGATGGCACTAAATGGAGTTTATAGGTTTTTCCGTCATCTACTATGGTATGTCCGGCGTTTGCTCCGCCGGAAAAACGGACAATTATTGAGGCTGAGTGGGCTAAATAATCGACAATTTTTCCTTTGCCTTCATCGCCCCACTGTGCGCCGACAACAACAAGTTTCATTTGTATACCTCGTTTATTTTCGTGAATAGTTCGGTGCTTCTTGGGTAATAATTATATCGTGAGCGTGGCTCTCCTTTAACCCGGCAGGAGAAATCTTAACAAACTTCTTATAATTACGCAATTGTTCCAAACTGCTGCAGCCACAATAAACCATACCTTTTTTCAAACCAATAACAAGTTGATGCAGAAAAGGACGTAATTCCCCTCTGTAAGGAACTCTTCCTTCGATACCTTCCGGTACAGGTTCTTGTGAACCGGAAAATTGATACCGGTCTCCTCCACCTTCTCTAATTGCACCTATTGAACCCATCCCACGATACTCTTTAAACATTCTCCCATCATAAATGACCTCTTTTCCGGGAGCTTCTTTTAACCCGGCAAAAAGATTGCCGATCATAACGGAGTGCGCACCGGCTGCGAGGGCTTTCGTTATATCTCCTGAAAATTGTATTCCTCCATCAGCAATGACCGGAACAGAGTATTTTGCAGCTTCCTCGGCACAGGCCAATACCGCGGAGAATTGCGCGACTCCGATACCGGCGACAATCCGGGTTGTACAGATTGATCCCGGCCCTACTCCTACTTTTATTGCATCCGCTCCGGCCTCGATTAATCTCCGTGTGCCTTCTGAAGTAGCGACATTACCACCAATTACCGGTAAAGAATATTGTTTCTTTAACTGTTTTAATGCCTGTAAGACGCTTTTTGAATCTCCATGGGCAGTGTCAATAACGATAAAATCTACTTTTGCATCGAGAAGTTTCGGTAATCGTTCCGAATGATCCATGGGAGAAACAGCAGCACCGACGATGAGTCTTCCCCGCTCATCTACCGCCGCGTTCGGATATTGCTGGTGCTTTTCCATGTCCTTTACGGTAATAAGCCCGGTTAGCTTACCCTTACCGTCCACAACAGGTAGTTTTTCAATTTTATAAGAATCGAACTTTTCTTGAGCACTTTGTATCGTGGGTACTCCTGTTTCTACGACGGGATTGGCGGTCATTACTTCTTTTACTTTTAGTCCATAATTCCTGCAGAATCGTAAATCTCTACCGGTAATGATACCGCACAATTTATCTTCCTTGTTAAGAACCGGCAAACCTGAAATCTTATACTTCTTCATTAAATTTTGAACATCCGATACCGATTGATGCTGCTTCACCGTAATAGGCGACTCGATTATCCAATTCAAGTAGCGTTTTACCGCTGCTACCTGTTTTGCTTGGACATCCGGTTGTAAATTTCTGTGGATTACCCCTGCCCCCCCCGCTAAGGCCAATGCTATTGCCATTTCCTGTTCCGTAACTGTATCCATTGCCGCTGAGAGGATAGGAATATTCAAATGAATAGTTTTGGATAGCGGAACAGAGATAGAAACGTCTTCCGGAACAATGTCGGAATAGGAAGGGACCAATAAGACGTCTTCATAACTGAGTGTTTCTTCGATTTTCACGAAAGACTCTCCTTTAGTTCGAATGCAATTTTACCATATTTCTCAGCTATTACTTTTGCTTTCTCAGCAGCTTTACCGCGATAAAGATCAGGTTTGGAGAAAAGATCTTCAGCCCGTAATCCAACGGATTGGTGAAGATGATTATCAATTGTTCGCCAAAGATCCGGTCTCTTTTTTAGTTGATCGATAAGTCTTTCGCCGGTTTTCTCACATTCTAATGTGATTTGTTTAATTGTTTCATGAGAATTCTGTTTCCCCGCAGCAGACAGTATTATATATGCCGCCTCCGACAATGGTAAATCCCCCGTGACGGACAAATTGGCACGCATTCGTTTGGAATCGATCGACAAATTAGATAAAACTTTCTTCAACCGAGCCATTGCGGCCGTATAACCGACAAGGTAATCGGCAACAAAACGGGACGAAGCCGAATTGGTAAGATCTCTTTGATGTTCGGAAATCTGGTCCATATAAAAAGTGATTACACGTGGTGCAAAGGTTTTCCATAAACTTTTGATGTGTTCGCTGTTCCATGGATTTCGTTTCTGTGGCATGGTCGATGAACCAACTTGTTCGTCCGAGAACGATTCACGAAGTTCTCCAATTTCCGTTCTTTGCAGATTTCGGAGGTCGTCCGCTAAATTCGCTATGATCCCGAAGGTGACATTCATCTCTAGTAGTAGTCTGAGAAGGTATTCCGGTTCCATCAGTTGATTTGAATACTCCGACGGCTGTATTGTCAAATAGCTGCAGAATTGATGTTCGAACACGAAAGGATCAGGAACCATGAGACTCATTGCGTTATACGCTCCAACAGCGCCTGATAACTGTCCCCTTAACTCTTTAACTAAGCGGTCCAGGGTTTGGATCGATTTTCCGATACGGGCCGTGTATTCCGCAAAGGCGAAACCCGCAGTTACCGGCACCGCATGTTGACCATGGGTCCTTCCAATCTGAGCAGTTTCCGCGTACGTCTCGGTAAGTGTGACCAGCTGTTCCAAGACGGAAACAGAAAGGGGAAGGATAACTTTTTTTACGGCATCGCGGACGCGAAGCGACATGGCAGTATCGAGAATATCAACAGATGTGGCCCCCAAATGGACGTATGGTTGAAGTTTTTCCGGAAGATACCTTTTTATCACATTGACAAGCGCACGGATGTTATGTTGTGTTTTTTCTTCTTCGCGATAAACATCGTCGCAGGTTACTTTTTCCTGCATTCTTTCAGCAGCATTCAAGAGGTCAGTCTCTCCGTTTAGAAAAAAATGTATATGGGTTTTAAGGAGCGCCGTCTCAACCAGGGTACAATAGGTTACAGCAGCTTCTTCACTGAGGTATTTTCCCAATTCGCGGTACAATTCTTTGTTTGAAAGATAGTATCTGTGGTCTAAAGGGGAAATATTTTTATAGATGCTTCTTTTTTCCATATGATATATTGCCAGAAGCGTCTACTTTTGTCAAAGTGGAGGAAATACTATGACAGGTGACCAATATAAAAATTTATATCGTCAAGCTCTTTCGGAAGGACGAAGCAGAAATTATCGAAAAGCACTTCGAAATTTGCAGACCGTGGTCGCCGAAACGGACACGATCCCTCAAGCACAACTCTATTTAGGCCGGACGTATCATGCGCTTGGTGATTATAAGAAGGCCATTCAGGCATATAAAAATTACATCTCTCTTTCCCCGAATGAAAGTGCCGGATACTTTTTCCTTGGTAGAACCTATCTCTCTCTGGATTTCCCGGAATACGCGGTTTACTATTTAAAACAAGCGCTTAATCGGGAAAAAAACGAACCACTAATTTACGGCGTTATCGGTTTAGCATATCTTCGATCAAAAAAACATGAAGCAGCATTACGAATATTCGAAAAGGCAGTTCAGAAGTTCCCGCAAGAAAAGCAACTCTATATCGGTTATTTAAACACTCTCACGGTTCAGGCGATAAAATTGTTCCAGAGAGGTGATTATGATCTCTCCGGGCAGATGTTTGATTTCGTAGAGCAGCAGGGAACCAGCTCGATCTTGACCCAAGTCTATTTGGCCATGATTGAACGAGAAAGAGGTAATTTAGAGCGTTCTCTATCTTATTTTGATAAGGCAATTGCCTCCTCACCTCATGACAATCTTCTCAAATTGAGTCGCGCTAATCTGCTTTTTCTTATGGGAAGGAGAGAAGCTGCTCGGGAAGAATTTGGACTACTGAAACGATTTTACCCAAGTTTGGAAAATATTGAAAGTGATAGTGTCGATATGAGTCGTTTTCTTGCTGTTCAATTTTTTCAGAAAAATGAGTATCGCAGGTCAGTTTTTTATGCAAAACGGGTTTTACATTCAGAAAAAGAACCGGATATGCATATGTTACTCGGAGAATCTTTTCGAATACTTGGAGAAACAGAGAAAGCGGAGAACCATTTTAATCGAGTTCTTAG
>CAZJBZ010000098.1:0-13417 GCA_964543975.1 uncultured Spirochaetales bacterium | reverse complement strand
CGCAGGCGATTGGGGCGACGACGCTGTTCTTGGAGAGCGGGACCTTTGACCTGAACACGCAAAACAACGCGGTAACGACCCTTGATGCCGATAACACGTTATTAAATTCGGTAGATTTCTGGGATGATACCGGTTTTGACGTTGCAGGTTTGAATGCAAGTACGGATGCAGAGCTAAATAGCAGCGGGACGATAACAGAGAGTGCTGCAATAACGGTACCGACGCTGACACTTTCCGGAGCCGGGACATACACTCTAGGAACGCAGAACAATGATGTGGATACGCTTGATGTAAGCGGTGGTCTTGGAGGGGACCTGAGTTTTCGTGATGATGACGGCTTTGCGATAACGGGTGTGAACGCGAACACGAATGCTGTAACGCTTGATACGGGAACAGCGACGGCGGTGACCCAAACCGGAGCAATGACCGGGGTGACAACCTTAACCCTGTTAGGGACCGGAGGTAACGGAGCGTTCACGCTTACCCAAGCGAACGATATAGTAACGCTTGACGGAGATACAAATACGTTAGGGGTGGTAAGTTTTACGGACAACTCCAGTTTTGAAATAACCGGGATTACATCGGCAAGTGATGTGTTCCTAACGGCGGGCGGAGAAATCCTCGACCATGCAGACGATGAACTGACCGATGTAACCGCACAAACGGTCTCCTTGGATGCGCAGACGGGACTGGGTGCGACGGTAAACCGGGATTTGGAGTTGAGTGTGGATGTGATGGCTGCTGTCACGGAGACAGGAGATGTGACGGTCAGCAACGACAAAGCCTTGGAGGTCGGCAGTGTCAACGGGATTAACGGAGTGACGATCACCGATGCGGGAGGAAACGATGCGGGTTCCCTAATAACGCTGCGGACTGTAACCGGCGGGCTCACTATCAGTCAGGCGGTGACGAATAACGACGGGGGGAATATTATCCTTGCAGCCGAAGGATCTGCCGCCGGAGATGATTTGGCGGTTAATGCGAATGTAACGGCGACCGGAGGCACAGGGACGATTGACCTGTATGCCGGGGACACTGTGTCGATGGCCGGCTCGGCTGCGGTTAGCGCTGCCGGTACCGGCGTGGTGACGGTCCTGGCAGGCTACGACTACAATGACGGGACGCCGCAGAATGGGAATGCCGGCGGAAACGTGACCATGGGAGACGGGACGACGATTGAGAGTGCCGACGGCTCGATCACCTTACGAGCGCCCGGTAATGTGCAGTTATCTGTTGTGGATGCAAACAGTGATAGTGACGGTATCTTAGGAGACATTACGGTGACCGCCGATTGGGACGGCACGGGCTCCGGTCTAAGCGACAATGTTGGTGCGGTAACGGAAACCCTGACCGGTGAATCGGCGAACCTGATCGGGAACCTTGCTACGATCACGGCAGCGACTGGGATAGGATCTGCCGAAGACATCGATACACAGTTGGCACAGGTAAACGCGAGCAGCAGCAACAGCGGAAATGTGGTACTCAATGAGGTGATTGGGGGTGGTCCGCTCGAAGTAACCGGTGCGACCACGGTGACGAACAACATCGACATCAGCACTAACGATGGTGATTTAACGATAAGCGGGGCCGTGTCGACGGACAGCGCCGGGACGGTAACACTTGTAGCAGGAGACGCCGGTAGTAGTAATGATGATAATCTGATCGTGCAAAGCACAATTAATGCGGAGACGGGAAAGGTGACGCTGACATCGGCACGAAACGATGTGACCTTTTCGGCTGCAGGCGATGTGACGACGAGCAGCGGTGAGATTGAGGTGAACGCCGGAACGGACGGGGCCGGGCTCATCAGCATTGCGGACGGAGCTTTCCTCGACGCTGGTGATGCCATCATCGACATCAACGGAGTTGGGAACGTGACGCTTGGACGGCTCTTGACGACGAACGCTACGGCGAGTGCGGTAGCGGTCACATCCACCGGTGGTGAAATAATAAACGGAGGCAACAGCCTTGGTGATAATATTGAGGCTGCTGCCGGCCGTTTAACAATCGATGCTGCAACCGGTATCGGGACCGCTGCGGCGATGGAGACGACGATAAATGAACTTGATGTGAGTAACGGTAGTTTGGGCACCGTACAAATTACCGAAACCGACGATCTCACCGTCATCTCTCTCCAACAAACGGCAGCTTCCACTGTGACCCTGACGCTGGCCGGTGGAGGGGGTACAGGCGAACTCACGGTAAGTGACGGTCCGGATACTCCCGATATCGATACCGATGGTGCTCTTTTTATTATCGAAGGAAACGGTGACGGTATTGCGTTAGGGACGGCGACAAGTGCGTTAGGGATTACTCTCTCCAACACCGAGCTTGGCCGCATCGCCGCTTCAGGCGGAATGACCTTTCAGACTGCCGGCACTATCACCGCGGAGAGTGTCTCGCAAACCGCTTCCGCCGATCTCAACCGGGTGACTCTCGATACGACCGGAACGGTTAGCTTTACCGGTAGTTCGGTATTTACCGCACTCACCGTCACCGGAGGCTCCGGCATTACCATCGCCGACGACGCGGGGGCCGGAACGGCCGAGATCGATACGAACCTATCCGGAGCTGCCGGTACCATGGTTTTTCAAGATCCTGTTACCCTCCAGGCAAGTACCGGTGACGGTACCGTTTTTCTCAGTACATCATCAGGTTCTACGGTAGATTTTGCCGACGTCGTATCGGCGGTCGATCTCGCAACTGCAGTTGACTTGAGAATAGACGCGGCTGACCTCGACCTGAGCGGTGGGGGTACGGTCGATTTTACCGGGCAAACCCTCTATCTCTATACCTGGAACGATACTACTCCCGTTAACCTCGGCGGAACGGATACCGATTTCGGTCTTACCGACGCAGATCTTGCAAACTTCACTGCCGATTCGGGAAGTGTTTGCCGGGTCGGAGAGCCGGGCAACCAGTCGGGTACCGTTACGATAACCACGGTAACCATGCCGGCTTCCGCTTCCGAAGCACGATACGAGTTTTACAGTAACGCTTCCGCCGGTCGTATCGATCTTGATGACGGGGTCGCCGTGGGTAACGCCTTCGACACCGGCGGCGGGGTGTCGTGTGGATGTTTGCCGGTAATAATGACCTCCGTGCCGTTCGTCAGTCGAACGGAGTACCGGAGATACAGACCACGGGAAATGTCGTTCTCAGCTCCACCTCGCAGATCGGTGATGAAGATATCCTTTATCCCGGAGAATATCACCCCATTCAGTTTTTCGGCGGTGGCGGCGGACCGAGTTTTGTCAATGTTCATGGATCTTCCGATACACCCTCGGGAGCGGGTGCTCCGGATGGTGTATGGCTTGAGGGAATAGGGGGTGAGATAAGTATCGGAACCATCCACACGAACGGGGGATTGGTCGACATTAGTATTACAACAGATAATACTATTTTTCTCACTGAGGACATAAACTCAAACGGCAATACGATTAGTTTTCACCGGCCGGTTATTGTCGCGGCGGACCCGATTAGTATTACCACAAACGGCGGCAATATCAATTTTGACGATACTCTTGACTCCAATACAGGAAGCGAAGATCTGACGCTTACCCTCGGAACGGGTAGCGCAACCTTCACCGGTATAGTGGGGGGAACTAATCCTCCGGATGCATTCACGATCAACTCTGCCGCTGATGTCACCTTCAATCAAACGGTGGCCGCCGCGTCCCTTACCCAGTCGGCAGGTTCCGGGACAACACGCTTCGATCAAGCGGTCGGTGTCGCCGGCAATGTCGATCTGAACGGCACCAATTTCACCGTTAACTCCGGACTGACAACCAGCGGCGGCGGTACGGTCACTATCACCAATTCCGGTACCCTCACTATAGCGGACACAACGGATGCGGGCGATCTCGCTACCGCCGATCTCAGCTTGGACGGCGCGTTTACACAGGACGGCGGGGGAGGGGTCTCGACCGCGGGGGACGTGACCACGACCGGAGATACGATACAATTCACAGGACCGGTAACCCTGACAGGCAATGTTGCTTTGAATACCGGCGGAGACGCCGACATCACCTTCCGTTCCACCGTCGACGGGGAATCCATCCTCTCGTTTACAGCAGGGAACGGTATCGTCACCTTCGACGGAGAGGTGGGGGCGGTCACCCCGCTGGACCATGTCCGAATTATGGGTGCCGGCGGTCTCACCAATTCGGCGGACAGCCTGATACGGCTGGGGAACCAGACCGTCTATGTCGATGCCGACGGTTTTACCATCAGGGTTTTTAAAGATCTTACCGTCGGAAGCCTTGTTTTTTATCGGGGAACACTCGATCTGGGCCAGGGTTTGGGTGTCGAAGGAGTGACCCTTACTGCAAACAACGACTTTGTCGTATTCGGAACCAACTACTATCCCGACGACGGCGATTGGGACGCGAACGGCGACGGCACCTTAACGGATAACGACGACAACCGGTTCGCCTATCCAGATATCGGTAGTTTGGTCTATTATCCCGGCGGAGGGACCTATACCGCAAACGGCACCTTTTCAACGGCAACAAACGGAGCGTTTTCCGATATGGCTCCGACAACCTCGGGTGCCACCATAGCAACCTCCGGCAATTTCTATGTTAACGGCACCGACATGACCGGAACGAACGGCTGGACACTCGTCATCCCGGACAATTCGGCTTCCGACCCGTACACGAATACACTCTTCGGTACTCCCTACGCGGTCGCGTTCAATATGATGGTGTACAATTGCGACGCGTCGAACGGCGGAGCAAATCCGAACAGTTATGTAAACGCCGCCTCTTGGGTGGATGCAGGAACCGCCGATCCCGACCCCCCGACCGGTCCGGGAACTACCGAGACCGCGAAAATTGACGCGGGTGATGAGCGAAACAACTTCGTCTGGGACGACGGCGGGAATACCAACTGGCAGTTCGAACGTCCTCAAATCCGAACGGCCGAAACCGTCTATGATAATGTTATCAGGATAACTTTGGAGGATGCCTCGGGTACCGTGATGGCGATTGAGAACAGCAGCAACGAAATTTCCAGCGCGGTGAGCGCTGCCGCGGCGGACAGCGACCCCGGCAGTGTCTGGTGCAACACCACGGGTGCCGACGGTGAAATCAAGTTTACCGGGACCTTCACCGATGCCGAGTGCACCACTTCAACCGACGGCGCGGGCGATCTATCTACATTCTATATTCAGACGACGAACACCACCTGGAATACCGACGCAACGGGAACGAGCGCGGGCGATACAACGACACCGGTCCGCAGTACGGACCGGGACGGACTCCCTCGTAATATCATCCCCGACGTGCGGCTTCTGAAAGGCACCTTTTTCGCGGCCGCGGGGAAGACCTTCGGTAAACATTACGGAAAGCACACCTTTCCCGTGTTCGACGATACGACCGATGAATGCCGTCCAATAATCGTGGAAGTAACGGTCGGAAAACACTCCCACAACGCGGCCGCCGACCGGCCCTACGATGCTCACAACTATTTCCATCTGAGATACTCGGAGCCGGTCCTCATCGGTGACATCGGGGCAGCCGACTCTTCCGATGTCAATGTAGTAAGCGATACGGTCGTAAGCGGCGGAGGTCACGGCGGTCATATCGTCCAGTCGGGAAGCAACGTCGGTGTTGCCGGCTATTTCACCTATCCGGGGACCTTTAAGAGCGGGCTTATGGAGAGTACGGGGACCGGTTCCGGCAACGCGCTCCATCGGCACAACGCGAACGGCGAGAACCCCGACGGACCGCACGGGCTTACCATCTTTATAAGCGGCTACAGTACCGGGTCCGGCGTCGACAGGAAGTGGCCCCAGTATCAGTGGGATGTTACCAATCCCATCGGACAAACGATTACCAGAACAGCAAATACCGATATTACGGACAGAGCCGCCGCCCGAAATCCGGTGGAACCGGAGTCGGCAGGGTACAGGGCCCCCGCGGCCGTTACCTTAACCGACGTCGTCACCGCAGGAACCATGACCGGATTCAACAACGATCCGCTGCGAACATTCGATGAAGAGGAACCTTACTTTTCCATCTGGGATTCGGATGACCGGACATGCGAACCGCAGACCTATGAAATCGTGACCGGAATCGATGTCTTGACCCAAAAAGTAAACCGGCTGGAGTTCCACATCCAGGACAATCCTATTACGGACGAAGACCGGTGTAATCCTCAGGACGACCTTCCCGATACCGATCCCAACCATGGTGTCCGGGAATCATCCTTGGGATATACCGGTAACGAACATCTCAGTTTCAAGATCGGCGAGGTTGGGGACACAACCCTGGTCAACACCTATAACCAGCCGCCGCAGCCGCCGACAAATAAGCTGCCGACCTCTGTCGACAATGTCATTTTCGGGACCATCAGCTCGACAAACGATCCGTTCTTTGCTCTGGAATTGAATACCGATCATAACTGGACATCCCGTTCCAGTTTGATCCTCTCCTATACAGGCTCCTCCGATGCCCGAATTACCGATCTCGCCGGCAACCTCCTGCAGGACACTCCACCGGAAGGAATCGCCGCCATCGAGCGGACTCCTCCCCGTATCGACCTGACAATGGGTGCCGTCGGACTGCAGAAGGTTTTCGTGCGCTTCACGGAGGCCGTTTTCGGCGATGCCGCCCGTGGAGAAGACATCGATAAGAATGATTTTGAGTTCTCCGGGGGAAGCATCAGCAGTATCGAGGTGATTACGAGGGCGGAAACCAACGGAATTTTCGAGGCATGGTTCATTCTTTCCAGTCCGCTGACAGCCAACCAGGCATTATCCGGGACCATACGGGCCTTCTCGGACAGCGTTTTCGACTATCAGGCGAACGCCATGTCCGGGACGGTGAAGCATCGAATTACCGATATCGGCACAGGGGTGGTGGTTCCGGTATGGGCGGGGGAACAGGTCCATTCCACGGACATAACCGCGGACGATTCGGTCCTCTTGAAGGATTTCGACGGTGATACCGAAGACCGGTTGATGGACAGAGACATAACTTTGGAAGTCTCGATATTGGCGAGCGATTATATCAATCGTTCCGTACAGCTCTTCTACGATGTCGACTCACCGGAGGCGAAACAGGCCCTCTCCCTCATCAATGAGGATGAAACAATCGATTTCTGGCTTCCCAACCAAATATTGGGATTTGTAGAGCAGGAAAACGATGAGGCACGGGGATTGCTGCCGTTCCGCTCCGCGGGAGGAATCAGGGATTTTCTCATCCCTGCCGACGATCCGGAGATCGAAACAGGAGTGGAGATCGAGTTTATCCTGAGAATCGGTGATTTATACTGCGCCCGTTTGCGTGATCCCACCGATCCCAGATCGGTCGGTCTGTGGAGAATTCCGATACGGAGCATCATCGAACAACGTTCCGGTGTGACCATACTCAACAATGTCATCAATCCCGTGGAAGGGGAAAAGAGTGTTCTTACCTATGAACTGGAACAATCCGGATTGGCCACCATTCAGGTATTCAGTCTTGACGGCGACATTGTCAAGGTACTCCACCGAGGCAGGCAGGGAGCGGGCACGTACACCTTTATCTGGGACGGGAAAAACGAAGGCGGACGCATCGTGGCCCGAGGAATCTATTTTCTCAGGATTGTGGCACCCGGTATCGATGAATACCGGAAGATCCTTGTCGTAAAATAGAGAGACGCGCCGGCTCATTCACCGGACCCAGCCGAAAAGCAGCCGTTAAGTGATGTCTCCACCTCATCCCAATGGGTTGAACTGCCGCTCACCTGCAGTTCGTCGTCAAGATAGATGGTGCAGGTGAGTGTCCTCTTTCGGTAAATGTGATAGGTGATGGTTCGGGGAGGGAAAACCTCCTTATCAAAGCAGATTTCATGATTATCCGCATCGATAGAAACTATTGTTCCGTAGATATCCTGGTAGGTATTATGGATTACTTCACCGACTGCGATTGTCCTGGCGAAATCTGTTGTGGTGTCGATTACGCAGTTGGCCTTATAACCGGTCGAATAGAGAGGCGCCGATTTTTTCGAGTGGATCACGTACCGTTCACCGGCGGAGGTGATGATGGAGGAGTCCAAACTCAGTTCGGATTCCGATACCACACGCATCACATCGGCGACTTTGCCTGTCACGAGGTTTTTCACGTAGCTGTCCTTGGTAAAGCCGGACGAGAGAAACGAACCGTTTGTGTCAATGAGAGCGTCCGTTTTAATTTCAGTTGTTTTACCGGAGTCTAAATAGATTGTATAAGGTTCTTCTCCTTCCGTAAAAATATCTTCATCAAGCTGTACTTCTGTTTGGTAGACTATCGATGTAATAGTAGCTGTCTCTCCCGTTTCATCGTTTTTAACCACATTTCCGGCTTTGACCTCCAGCGACTGAAAGGTGGAGGATGCATCGGCAAGGTATCCCGACCGGTGACCAGGATCCGCGGTTCCCGTAACATAGTCGGAAGAGTAAACGATATATTCCCTCGTCTCGGGTGCAAAAAGATGCCCTGATAAAGTGATGTCGGTATCTGAGTCGACCTGTTCAATTTCCCGGAAAATGTCGTCCGTTTCATTGTAGACAATTAATCCTTTGGAGGCCGTCGCGGTAAAAGCCGCGGTAGAATCATACAGTCTTTTTTCATGCCATGTATCGACCGAACCGGTAACGACAAGGTCCCGAGTCATGCTTTCGGCTTTTATGTAATAGTAATTTGATTGACCGGTATTGATTTCATACTCATATTGCCAAGGGAGGGTAACCGCCTCCGGCTCGATCGACCCGTCCGCATTTTCGGTCCCATGGACGATTTCTCCGTGGGTGCCTTTGGTTATGACGGAAGAGGTAGTCATCGGTCCGCTGCCGGTCACCTCCATGCGTACGGTACCGGTCACCGAAGAGTCGTCATCCACTATTTGCATCCCGCACCCTGCTATGACCAGCGCGATTGATAGAGTGAGAAAAGTGTAGTGTGCCCTCTCGTTTCGCAACAAAAAAATCCCTGCTTCTTAGGGACCGTCCGGTAAATACTCCAATGATGGGGAGGCTATCAGGACGCTCCCTGCGTCTTTATAGTTACCTGCCATGGTTGTATCGGTCGGAGAAATCATCAGTTCCAGACGGACCTCTTCGTCTGAATCGAACCGCGTTACTCCGAACGCTTTATTCGTCGTTATGCTTATCCTGCTCCACTGAGACCAATCCGCGTCTTCGTCGTCGGGACGATAGACGACCGGCATGGTAATCTCCTGCAGCTCATCACTTTTTTTCAGACTCAACTGGAGGGTGACTCCGACAGCAGGAAATCTGTTCGATGCCGTCGCATTCGCCTTGGTATGGGACGGGTCCTGTTTCACGTAGAGTGAGAAGGTATAATAACCGTCAACTAACGGCGGACGCGAGCCGTCCTCTTCCGTAATGGGGATCGGATAGCGTAAAAATTGATCGATATCGGTACGGATGATACGGATGTTGTCGATATAGGCAAGTTGTGTCTGTTGGATATCTTCGTCGAAGACCCCTATCGAGAAATAGAGCGAATCATCCGATTCCGCTGTAATCATCGGATCGATTAAGGCGCTGGGGAATGTCCTCGTATCAAACGTTTCCGAATTGGGAAATGTCCACGCCTTTTCCGGAAAGTCGTCCGTACCGTTGTGGTATCCGAAGACAGTATAATCGGTTGCTTTCATGTCGAACCTGATAAGGTAGGTGCCGCCGGTCACGAACCCGTCGGCCAATCCGTTTTGGGAATGGTTCAATTGAAAATCGAGCCGGGTCCTCTTTAGGTGAATATTAAAATAGAGTGTGTTGTTGTTGATCGCGTATTCGGAATTCCCGAGTGTTGCGGTCGCGGGGTCGATTATCTCGACATCCGGTGTTCCGTTCGTACTCCATTTATCGGGAAGACCCGAATCCGCCGCGCTTTCTTCGAAATCTCCGTTGGGAAGAAGGTTGGGAATTTCCAGTCTATAGATGGAGGCGCCGCTCGGTAAACCTTCGGTGGTCCCCGCTTCGGCGGCCGTTACCTCTTCAAAGTTCACGTAATAGGCTTCTTCGGAGTCAGGGACCCACACTCCCGAGTTGAATCCCTTCTCTGAAATAAGATTTATATCCCGATATTCACCGAAGTGTTCGGCCGGTTTACATGAGAAAAGATAAAGTGCTGCAAACGACACCACCCCTGCTGTTGGTATTAACCGTCTCATCCGTTTATAAGTATACACCGTTTTGTCAGTTTTGTCCAAAAGAGAATATAGTAATCAGGTGATCTTCTTTTTTCCGGCCCAGTCGACCATCCGTCCTGTTCCTGCTATACTACGAGGGTCGTGTCGTGCTCTATCGATTTCCCCGTTATCTCCGTCATCGTTCCTACCTACAACAGACTGAAGCTTTTAAAAGAAGCGGTTGATTCCGTCTTGTCCCAAACCTACGACAATTTTGAATTGATTATGGTTGACGACGGGTCGACGGACGGGACGGGTGAATGGTACCGATCGCTTCACGAAAAGGTTGACAAGAAGACCGTCTACAAGAGACTCGCCCACACCGGCTTCCCCGGTCAAGTGCGAAATCGGGGCGTAGAGTTGTCCCGAGGCGCTTATCTGGCGTTCCTCGATTCCGACGATCTGTGGGAACCTCAAAAACTGGAGCTGCAGATAGGACATATGATAGAAAAGCGTTCTGAACGGCGCCCCCTTCTCTCCCACACGCGGGAACGGTGGCTCCGCCTCATGCCGAACGGAAAAACCAAAGAGGTCTCCCAAAAGGGGCAGCATCATCGGCGGGAAGGGGACATCTTCGAAGACGCACTCAAGAAGTGCATAATCGGCCCTTCCACGGTGATGATCGATCGTACTTTCTTTCGAACTTTGGGAGGTTTTCGGGAAGATTTGGAAATAGCCGAAGATTACGAGTTGTGGCTGCGGGTCGCTGCTTTAGTGGGACCGGTCTATCTCGATAAGCCGTTAACGGTAAAGCGGGCCGGCCACGGAGAGCAGCTTTCGGAAAAGTACGAACAGATCGAGCTTTTCCGTATTCACGGATTGAAGGACCTGGTTGACAGGCGATGGTTTGCCTCTTCCGCTACAACCGGCACAACCCGCGATCGCCTCCTCCGCAATCAGAAGGCGGCGGAACGTGAACTTGCCCGGAAACTGCGGATTTATGCCGCCGGGTGCAGAAAACGGGGGAGGGAAGGGGATGCCCTGCGGATGGAAGCAGAGGCCGCCTTGTACGAAGCAGCCCAGCATGAAGGCACCGCGTGTGAATGCGGCTGAGTACGACCGGTCGTCCCCCGGTTCCGGTAAAGCCCCCTTAGGACCGGCCGAGTTTCCGCACCTCTTCTTCCAAGACCGTTTTTAGTTCCGGTACCTCCGAGGCGTAATGGATGATGGCCCGAAGAAAACCCTCCGGAGCGCCGATATCCAGCCGAAGTCCTTCGACCCGTTTGTAAACCACTTTTTGCTTTTCGATTAACGCCTGTAAACCGTATGTATGATAGTATTCGCCGCCGATAGAGGCGCCTCTTGTGTCTTCCCCTTTGATGTGTTTTTGCCAGCCTTCTTCAAAGCGGGGCATTATATCGGGCGTGTAGAGGAACCTGCCGATCGACGCTTCTCTGCTTTTCTCTTCACCTTTCGGCGGCTTCTCTTCGATTCCGGTTACATGAAGATTGTCCTCCGCCAACTCCAGGACCGCGTATCTGTTGATGTTCGGCGGATCGTGCAGTGTCGCCAGTACGGTGCATCCAGTCTCTTCATGGGTTTCGATCAACATTTTTGAAAGCGGTTTTTCTCCGAAGACCAGATCATCCGGATAGGCAACCACGAACGGCTCATCACCGATGAGCGGCCGTATCTGAAGAAGAGCGTGGCCCGTGCCCCTCATCGCCTGCTGACGCACAAAATAAAAACGAGCATCGTACGGTTCGATTTTCGCTAATTTTGTTTCCGCGCCTTGGCTTTTGAACACCGATTCAAGCTCCATCTCGCGGTCTAAATAATCTTCAAGCGCCTTTTTCCGGCGCGAGGTGATGATGATGATATCCTCGATTCCTGATTCGATGAACTCCTCCACGATGAAAGCAATGGACGGTTTATCGATCAGGGGAATCATCTCTTTTGGAATGGTTTTGGTCACGGGGAGAAAACGGGTCCCGTACCCTGCTGCTACAATGACACCTTTCATTCTTGTCCTCCACTCCGGATACTACCCGGCAAATCGGTCCGGTTTCAAGTCCGGTGTACCGTTTCCTGTTGATGATTCCGCCGCAAGGGGGTATATTGTGCTCTATGAAACGTGTCGTAACCGCGGTAATCCTTACAGTGCTTCTCTGTTTCACTCTTCTCTCTTGTTCGGTACACCAGCAGCTCTATGTACGACAAGAGGGAACCGGAGTACTGAATATGAGGATCGATCTCTCTCCCATGTTGGTCGATTACGTGACCGATCTTGCCGAGATCCGGGGAGGTGGACCGGGAGAAGTCCGTCTCTTCGATGTAGGCGGGATCAAAGAGACAATAGACGGTCTGCCGGACCTAACGCTTCTTTCGGCCCAGACGAATGAGGATGAAGCGGGAGTGCTGATTACATCGGTGCTGTTTAACAATATCAAGCAGGCGTTTCATGAAAATCTGGGTAATGATATCAAACCGGCGGGCCGTTTGGTGGACCGAGGCGGGCAGACGGTTTTGGAACTCTATCTGGACCGTGACAATTATTCTAAAATTGTGGAACGGTTTATTACCCTCTCTTCTCTCGATGAGTTCGGTCCGTATGTGACCGCCCTTTTAGAACCGGGTCCTGAAGAGACAATCGTAGAGATGTATGAGTACGCTTTTGAGGAGTATACCGGAGGAAAAACGGTGAAACAGCACATTGAGAGTTCCCGGATTACCGTGGATGTCTTCATCGACGGTGAAATAGCCGATTACTCGGCAGGCAAAAAATTGGACGGGATTGATCACTTCCCGAGCGGCATCAGACTAACCATTCCGCTCATCGAAATCCTCACTCTCGACCGGCCGCTGCGCTACTCAATACCGTTTATACCGGGGGAACAGCATGGGGAAAAAAAATAAATCCCGCAACTTTACCCTCCTGATTAAGCCGGCTTCCGCCGACTGCAACCTTCGATGTTCATACTGCTTCTATCTTGAAAAACACTCTCTCTATCCCGATACGAACGTCCACCGTATGAGCGATGAGGTGTTGGAAAGAATGATCTCTTCTTACCTGGCAACCGCTCAGCCCGCGTATTCATTCGGATGGCAGGGAGGCGAACCGACCCTTATGGGGTTGGATTTTTTTAACAAAGTTACTGCATTACAGCAGAAATACGGTAAACCGGGCTCTATGGTTTCAAACGGTCTTCAGACGAACGCTACCCTTATCGATGATGCAATGGCCGAACATTTTGCCAGGTTCCACTTTTTGTTGGGAGTCAGTCTCGACGGTCCTGAA
>CAZJBZ010000097.1:0-13433 GCA_964543975.1 uncultured Spirochaetales bacterium | reverse complement strand
CAGAGAATGGTCGGTGATAAACTCTTTATCCCACATTGCCATATAATCGTCGAAAACAGGATTATTATAGGTATCGATATGGCTTAATTTTTTTTGAAAGAGAGTGACATCGAGGTCGTAACGGATTGTGGACTGAGAAAAAAGTGATAGTTGGGTAAGCGGAAAGGTCGTTGCTGAAAGATCGTTCGCTACTTTCAAGAATGTCGTATTATAATCGCGTGCTCTGTAAACAAGCCAGGTATCATCTTCAACTGTTTGGTTTTTGTTCAAATGTTCTTGGTATTCACCTGAAAGCGTGACAATATCGTTTAATTGCAGGTAATCATCAAATATCTTTGCTTTATAGGTAAGATTAGATGAACCTTTTGTATTAAAAATAGAATATTCTTGAGAAAAATTGATATCCGAGGGAGAATGCCAGTTCGAGGAGTTCATTCGAGAGTTAAATGAGAGGTCCGGAAGTATTTGGTAGCTCAATGAATGGTCATAGGGTTTCCTCGGAGTATCAATGAGTAGCGCTATGTTCGGTTGAAGTTCCGGAGCGCGAAAACCTTCTTCCTCGTTTTCGTTATCACGTTCTTTTTTCTCGGCGAAACCTTCCGACTCTGTCTTTTGCTCTGTAACGGTCGCACCGTTATCAGATTCTTCCCAAGGAGGAAGAATGTTTTTGTCTTTTAACGCATCGTCTTCATCCTTTACGATTTTTTGCAATTCTTTCGGTATACCGTATGTTGCTTCAAAGAGGTACCCTGAAACTTCGCCTGTGAATCCGGGAGCAAGGTAACTTTCCGGATAGTAAAATCTTCTTTCCGGAAAAGAGAAGGGGGTTCGGGCGGATTCCGGAACGTATCCCAAATCTTCACTATCAAGGCCGAAGATGTCTTCGTCAGCCGATTCTTTACTCTTCCAATACATCTCCATCGAAAGCTGCCTGATATTCGCATTGTGCAGATAGGGCTGCAGTAGTTTCGGATTAAGGGTTAGAGAAGTAGACAACCTCCAATTAAGCGTATTTTGAACGGAAGTCAATGAATCTGATTGAACGGTAGACGCCGATTCCTCGCTCTCCAAACCGAGCAGTTGCCCCCAATCGATACTTTCGTCACGACGATCAAAATCACGTAAAAAGAAGGGATCGCTGTAAATGGGCGCATCTAAGGTTAATGTAAAGAAGGAATTGCCCAAAGAAAGATAGTTGTCCAGACCGAAACGAAAAGGTATTTCGGCACCTAAAAAAGAAGAGCTGTTCCAGTATGAAACCACCTCGTTTTCACTTCCATACCAATAGGGAACATAATTCCTATTTTCAGGATCGATAAAGATGTTTCTGCTTCGAGCAAGACCTAAATAGAGGTCGTACGATTTTAGTAATCCTACATCGGCTATTTTCGTTTTTAAACCACCGAAAAAACCTAATCGGGTGTAGATATCGAACATTGCCTTAACAAACGAACCGGTCCTTTGTATGTATTCGTATTCTCGTTTTTCTTTCGGAGAGAGAGGGCGAGTTCTTCGTATAAACAGCCCTTTTACCTCTTTTTTATATTCTCCCTCCGATTCTCCTTCACTCTGCAGAAACGAAATGGAAGATTCCTCCGCTTTATACTCTCCAAAAAGGTAAATCGTCGATTGAAAATAACTTCCTTCGATGTTTCTGAAGCCGATTGAGGGGTGAAAAAAGAGTTTATTGCCCGTGTGAAAGAAGAAAGGAATATAGAGAATCGGTACCCGCCCAATATAGAGTACCGCGTCACGAAGGCCCCACTCTTGAGGAGAAAGCACCCAGATCTTACTTGCCCTTATCTGATAGTACGGGTCCTCAGGTTTGCTTGAAGTAATCGTACCTTTTGAAAGGGTGACGACATCTTCCGCTGATCGGAAGAACGTATCACCACTGTAGTAAAATGTAATCTCATCATTCTGTATCTGCCGTTCACTTTTGCTGGTCCCTTCAAAAAAAAATCCGTCTAAAGAATCGACATGAAACGACAGACTTTCGCCGATAAACTGCTCCTCGGTTCCCCTGTCGATGATGGTATAGACGACATCGCCATCGGCCGTGATGAGATTTTCCGTTTCATTGAACACAATTTTTTGCGCTTCAATTTTGTGGACGGTGCCTGTCGTATCATCTCTCATTTCAAGGAGCACATCTCCTTCGAGTTTTATATAGTTTTCATCGATTCTTTCAACGACAAAATATTCGGTGGTCCTGGCGGAACTAATAGTGATTGATTTACTGCCTCTCTTCTTACCAAAATCAGAAGCCCGTTCAATGGAATAGTACTCGTATAATCGACGTTTCAGCTCTTCAATGGTGCCTTTCTGAGACAGATCGAGGCGTTTACACCATGCAATTAATTCATAGTAACTTGCCGTATCGATATCGATGTTTAACGTTGATTTGATCAAATCGGGTTCCTGTTGCACCGAGTCTTGATTTTCTTGAGAGAATCCGTATTGGAAATGGCCGAATAGAACTGCAAAAATGAATAGGAACAGAACGGAGGAAGTGTCCCTCAAACCGGGCCTCCAATCACATGTTTCAGATAGGACCCGGTATACGATTTCGCGGTATTGATTGCTTCTTCAGGAGTGCCTTGAATAAGTATCTCACCACCTTTGTCCCCACCTTCCGGACCAAGATCTATTATCCAATCAGCCTGCTTAATAACATCCAAATTGTGTTCAATGACCGCGACTGTGTTTCCGTTTTCAACCAGTTTTTGGAGCACCGTGACGAGGTTTTTAACATCGGCGAAATGCAGACCGGTGGTGGGTTCATCAAAAATATAGAAAGTCTTGCCGGTGTTTCTCTTCGACAATTCAAGTGCAAGTTTTACTCTCTGGGCTTCTCCTCCGGAGAGTGTTGTTGCCGATTGCCCTAGCCGCAAATATCCCAATCCAACTTCAATGAGGGTTGTCAATTTATGTCTGATTCCGGGAACATTCTTAAAAAAATCATTCGCCTCTTCGGCGGTCATTTCAAGGACTTCATAGATATTCTTTCCCTTGTAGCGAATATCTAATGTTTCCTGATTGAACCGTTTCCCTTTGCACACATCGCAAGTGACATAAACATCGGGCAGAAAGTGCATTTCGATCGTAATAGTACCGGCGCCTTCACAATTTTCACAACGGCCACCTGACACATTGAAAGAAAATCGGCCCGGTTTATAACCCCTCGCTTTAGCGTCGGGCAAAGAGGCAAAAAGGTTCCTTATTTGAGTAAAGAGATTTATGTATGTAGACGGATTTGAACGCGGTGTTCTTCCTATGGGACTTTGATCGACGTTAATGACCTTATCGACATGCTCAATTCCTTCAATTGTAGCGTAAGCGCCTTCCTCCATGGTAGAACGGCTGGTCATATTCGATAAGATAGGAAAAAGGAGATCGCAAAGAAGGCTCGATTTTCCGGAACCGGAAACTCCCGTAACGGCAATAAAGGTCCCTAACGGGAAAACTGCATCGATGTTTTTAAGATTATGTTCGGCCGCACCGTAGAGTTTGATGTTTTTACCGTTTCCTTGTCTCCTTTTGATTCTTCCTTCAATCGTTAATGATCCTCTGAGAAATTGGCCGGTCAAACTCTTCTCATTTCCCAGAATATCCTCCAAAGGGCCTTGAGCTATAATATGTCCTCCATGTTCACCGGCGCCGGGACCGAGGTCTACGATGTAATCCGCGGCCCTCAAGGTTTGTTCATCATGTTCGACGACAATGAGGGTATTTCCCAAATTTCGCAGATGTTCTAGGGTTTTGAGTAATCGCTGATTATCCCGCTGATGAAGTCCGATAGTCGGTTCATCTAAAATATAGAATACACCTACCAATGAAGAGCCGATTTGGGTAGCCAAACGGATGCGTTGGCTCTCTCCGCCCGATAGAGTGGCAGCCTTACGATCCAAGGTCAAATAATCGAGTCCTACGCTTTCAAGAAACGATAATCGTTCTACAATTTCTTTTAAAATTTGTTCGGAGATTGTTTTTTCAATATCCGTTAAAGAAAGTGATTTGAAAAATGTAATTGCCTGAGTAATCGAGTAACCGGTAACGTCATGTATATTCTTTCCACCGACGGTAACGGCAAGACTTTCTCGTTTCAACCTTGTCCCGTTGCAGGCGGGACAAGGTCGCCGGCGCATAAACTGTTCCAGCCACTCTTTCACATTTTCCGAGGTTGTTTCTAAATACCGACGTTTTAAATCGTTTATGACGCCTCTGAATTGGGCCGAATATTCGAACTTGCCGGTTTTTTCTCGATTAACATATTTTACTTCTATCGGTTCGTTCGTACCGTAAAGGATGACATTCAAAGTTTCTTTCGGTAATTTTTCCAGTGGAGTCGATAAATCGAAATTAAAATGTTTAGCTAAAGACTCGAACCAACTTCTGTGCCACGCCGCCTGGGGATTGTAGGGTACGATACCCCGTTCATTAAAAGAGAGGGAGAGGTCCGGCATTATGAGATTTCGATCAAATTCGAGTGTAACTCCAAGTCCGGAACACTCCTCACAGGCACCATAGGGGTTATTGAATGAAAAAAGGCGCGGTTGGAGTTCGGGGATACTGAGATTGCAGAGTGAACAGGAGTTTTTCTGGGAGAAAAACTCTTCACTTTCGCCCTTATCCTCCCTTTTTATGACCACAACATGACCGCCTGCTATGTGCAGGGCCGTTTCAATCGATTCAGCAAGCCGCTTTCGGACAGCCGGCCCGATCTTCAACCTGTCGACGATTATTTCAATTGTATGTTTCTTCTGTTTTTCAAGAGAGATATTGTCATCCAGCGAAACAACGGTGCCGTCAACGCGTGCGCGAACGAAACCTGATTTTCGGGCATCCTCAATAAGTTTTCGATGTTCACCTTTTCTGCCTCTTACAACCGGAGCTACAATCATTACCCGAATACCCGCTTTATAGGAAAGAACGGAATCAATAATCTGATCAACCGATTGCTCCTGAATCACTCTCCCGCATTGAGGACAATGAGGAATTCCGATTCGAGCATAGAGAAGCCTCAAGTAATCGTAGATTTCCGTAACCGTACCAACGGTAGAACGCGGATTTTTATGAGTGGTTTTTTGTTCTATGGCTATGGCGGGAGAGAGACCTTCAATATAATCAAGTTCGGGTTTGTCCAATCGTCCTAAAAACTGTCGGGCGTACGCGGAGAGAGACTCCACATACCGTCTCTGTCCTTCGGCATAAATCGTATCAAAAGCTAGTGAAGATTTACCGCTTCCGCTTAAACCTGAAATGACAATCAACGCATCCCGGGGTAGTTCTACATCGATGTTTTTCAGATTATGCTCTCTGGCCCCTTTTATGATGAGTTTTTTCATAGTTGTGTTACGGTTCAATATAAGGTTGAGATAATTGGGCCTCGGCACGATTTCTCCATGTTTCGGTCATCGACCATTCGACAACGTAACGCCAAAGGGATTCGGCCCGCTGCAGGTACCCTTCGGCAAAAAGAGAAGCGGCTAAATAATATATAATTTTGAAAAGTTCGGTTTTTTCAACATAGTTACGCAACCGTTCTTCCCGCATGATCAAACGCAAGCATTCTTCGGTTTCTTCAAATTCATAATCGGGATCTTTTTTACGGAGTTCATCGATGCAGTTGGAAAAAACGGTAATCAAGGGAAAAAGAAAATGGTGAATAGCCCTGTTATATCTTCCGCTTTTATAGTAATACACACCAAGAAGTTTCAAAGCTTCCAGTGAAAAATCACTTTCAAGCCGGTAAAGGATGAGTAGTTTATCCAAACCGTTCTCTACCATGTTGTTATAGAGTGCCGATCGAAATGTTTCGTTTTCACGTGCTGAAAAGAGTGTGTCGTCGGCTATGATTTGTAAAAGGGTATCTTCATATTGTTTGTACTTTTCCGTTTTTTCATAGACAAATGCTAAATTGTAAAGAATAGTGTACCGTTCCTCGGGAATGTAGAGTGCGTTTTCCATTGATAATGTTTTTTCATACTGTTTAACGGCTAAAGCCAATTCTTGTTCTTTTTCAAACACATTCCCGATTCTATATTCAGCCTCCGGGAAGACACCTTCCTTCTCTATTGCTTCTCTGAAATACCGAAGGGCGATCCCAAACTCATCTTCTCGAAACGCTTTTTTACCCTGTTCAACCAAAATCCATGCCGGAATGTTGTCGGAATTGACAATTTCTTCCTGTGCATGTAACGAAGTGATGAGGAAACAAAAGAGAAAAAGGATGGTACTAAGTAGTTTGCTGTTTTTCGGTAATAATATCTTCAAGCTCTTTTCTAAACTCCTCCGTCGCGTT
This sequence comes from uncultured Spirochaetales bacterium, assembly GCA_964543975.1. Lineage (GTDB taxonomy): Bacteria > Spirochaetota > Spirochaetia > SPDA01 > CAZJBZ01 > CAZJBZ01. The sequence goes on along the minus strand of CAZJBZ010000097.1, from coordinate 7,129 downwards.
ATCTACATTAACTTTCCGAACTATTTTCCCTTTTTTAAAAATAACGGCGCCGTTATTTGAACCCGAAATACCGATGTCGGCATGACGGGCTTCACCGGGCCCGTTTACAACACAGCCCATAACCGCAACGGTCACGTCAATATCAATAGTATACAGGAAATGCTCTAACGTTTGAATAAAGCTGTGCACATCGAACGAGGCCCTACCGCAACGAGGACAAGATATTATTTTAATGCCACTCTTTAATTTGTTTTCCGCTGAGAGTATTTCCCTGCCGGCGATAATTTCTTTTTCGCAAGAATCTGATAGTGAAACCCGGATCGTACTTCCCAATCCCTTTCGAAGCAGTCGTGATATTCCTATCCCGTTTTTGATCAGGCCTGCAAGAAGTGGACCTGCTTCAGTTATTCCTAAATGGAGCGGATAGGTGTAGTTGGAGGCGAAATTCTCATTAGCCTCGACCGTAGTTTGCACGTCTGATGATTTTAATGAAACAATAACGTCTTGAAATTGAAGTGATTCCAGAATGTTTATTTCTTCTTCAGCCGCCTGGACCATGGCGCCGGCGATATCTTTATTCTCTCTTAGTCGTGGAGGGAGAGACCCTCCGTTTACACCCACCCTGATAGGGATGTTTTTATCGATCGCTTTACCGATAACCTCTTTCACTTTCCATTTCGCCCCAATATTTCCCGGGTTTATCCTTACTTTCGCGATGTTATATTCCATACAGATAAGGGCAAGCCTGTGGTTAAAATGAATATCGGCAACCAAGGGTATTGTTACTTTACGGGAGAGTTCACCGAGCAGATGTGCTGATTGTTCATTGGGGACCGCAAAACGGAGAATATCACAGCCTAACCGGTGCAGCTCTTCAATCGATAAAAGGAGGCTTTCGGATATATGAGTAAGCGGTTCTTTCCACATCGTTTGAACCGAAACGGGGAAAGAACCGCCTATTGGAACGGAGCCAACATATACGATTTTTGGTGTGTACCGTTCCATATCCAATATGGGTTTAAACTATACCCATCATAAATACCAGCACAAACAGAGCAACGGTCTCTATAAGACCTAAGACCATAATATAATTTCCGAATCCCTTCCCTGTTTCTGCTAAAGCATCTGCAGCATTCGCACCCGCTTTACCCTGAAACCAGGCGGAGAACATCATAGCGAGTCCGCCTAAACCCGCGCCAAGCAGCATTCCAGGGTCCGCGCCGTCCGCGGCGGCAGCGGCATCCCGCAGTGTATTCATGAGAATAAACCCATAAATTGTCTGAGTTAAAGGGGCCCCGACAAAAGCGATGAGCATAAAAGGGGCCTGTTTATTTTGAATAAAACATTTTTTCCATGCTCCAATCGCCGCCATTCCCGCGGCACCGGATCCAAGTGCGGAACCCATAGCAGCAAATGCCAATGCTGCGCCAACTCCGATTAATCCAACATCCATTCGTTATTCTCCTTCTTAAATCAATATCTTTATTTGTGTGAGGTTAATGATAACCTCGCTGTTTATTCAGACTTTTTAGTTTCTTCCTGAAAAGGTTTATATGGTATTCCGGTCCATTCCATTCCCAGGTGACCGGAAAACTCCAGCATATTCAACCTGACTCCATGGACGACCACACTCAGCGCTCCCATGGCAAGATTCAACGTATGTCCGAAAAGCAAAATAATCGCTCCGCCTATGATACCGACAACTCCGTCACCGATTCCCGCGGCCATTTCGTTGAAACTTTTTGCGATCTCCACCGTTGCTAATCCGACGGCAAAGAGACGGATATATGAAATTATGTCGGAAAACGCACTAATTCCGTCTAAAAAGAGGGTGAGAAAACCTCCGATGCCGTTGAGAATTCCCTTTAAAAAGTTTCCTTCTTGTTTCTCGAAAATAAGTACCGATAAAATACCACCGAAGATCATGTAAAGTGCGTATTGGGGGATTGGGTATTTCGTTGCGCTCAATACCAGATTGAGTACCACATAGTAGAGACCAAGCACTGTGACCGTCCATCCTATCTGCGCGATCGCTTTGACGCGCGGTCTCTTTCTGATTTCACTGATAAATTTCCACAGATGCGCGATAGTTATATGTAATGTACCGATGATAAAACAGATATGTTTGACCGTTTCACTGCTTCGCGGATTAAACGTCGCGATCGGCTCTATGACAAAGACCGAAAGAAAAGAATTCTCAATAAAAACTTTCGAACCGAACCATGTACCGGTAATCGCACCCCAAATGATCGTGGCAGTGCTCATCACAATCATTAACGGAAGCATTAAACTCGGTTTTTTCCCTTCCCGCACGTTCTTCATTAGAATGCCGAATGAAAAACCGAAAAAGATAAGTCCATATCCTGCATCACCAATAATCATAGCAAAGAAAACACTCAAGAATATCAAAAAGATAAAACTGATATCATTCTCCCGATAGCCCGGAACGGTTCCAAGCAAATCGAATACCGGCTGGATTATCTGGATCCATTTCGGATTTTCTACCAGGGTTGGAACGTTGTCCTCCCTTCTCGGTTCTTCTATGAGAAGTGCCCATCCCTCTTCTCCGGCGGTTTTTTGGAGTAATTCGAGTTTTGGGTTCGGGATAAAACCGGTAATGTAAGCCAACTCGCTCGCTTCACCCATATTGGCGTGTACTCTCTCGAATTCTATACGTCCGGCCAGCCCGGCTATAACCTGTTTGAATGACGAACGATACTGTGCAATTTCTCTCAGTCTCTCTTCCATTGCATCTATTTCCTGCCGGTGGTTCGTTAGTTCATCGTCTATCTCAGAGATACCCTTATCGGGCAGAGGGAATTCCGGAATGTCTTTCACCTCCGGTATCTCGTCGGAACTGGAAAAAAATGCCGCAGCCAAAACCCTCTTTCGATCGTGTTTGATTTCGAATATTTTCGCGTGCTCCCGCACTCTATCCAGCTTCTCCGGAGTTACGTCATAAAGCCGCACATAAACATCGTTTTCTTCCAATACGGCAATATCTTTCGGATTAAAAGCGCCCCATTCGGAAATACGGTCACGTTCTCTTATATACCTTTCAATGACATCTCTCTTGTTCTTGATCGCCTCGCGCAGATTGTTCGTTTCCTCTGCGAGTTCGTATGTTTTATTGTAGTCGAGAATTTCAACGTCCTGCTTTGCTAGTTCCGGGTCGAGAAATGTGAGCGTCTGCTCCACATAGTATCGATCATTTATCAGTTTTTCGAGATCATCGTTGGTCTTATCACCAAGTTCCGGATGGAGTACACCCAAATCACGTACATCCGAGAGGGTCTTCTTTTTTTCACTCGCCATTGTTACGAGCGATATTTTTTTCATTGGAACAATCATACTTCGTCTAAACCCTTTTTATCTTATTTTTCGCTATTTTCCCACGGACCACAGAGGCAGTCTGCTGATCTCCGAGATAGATAGTAATTTGTCGAATATTTTCCTTGGTTTCCGGTATTTTTACCTTTTCGAACAGGTTGACCCGCTGGGTTGTGATGCGGAGCTCCTCGTTTAATCGATCCACCTGCTCCACTAAGCAGCGTATCTCCTTGTCGAAGGCAATAAGTTTTTTTATTGCATCGACACCTTTATCCACCCATAACGGTTTTTCAAAAAGATTGTACGTAATGTCTTCGAACGACAACGATTCGAAAACCGGTATATCGACACCGGCGATGTTTCCGGTCTCCGTTTTTATTTCTTCTATTTTCACAAGTTGATCGATACCGACATGCTCGCCGAAGACATCCATCCAAGAGAGTATATCCTGATATAGATTCTCTCTCAGCTTTTCCTTTTCCGCACGCTTCTGCTCAACCTGACGAATAACCATCTGAAGTTGCTGCTTCTTTAAGGTAAGTGTAGGCAGATAACGTTGAAACCGTTTTAAAGAATCCTTCTGCTTTTTTAATTCGTTTTTCGTATATTTTATCTTCGCCATGCGTTATGATTCCTGCTCCCGGTTTGGCCAGTACTCTTTAATAAGTTCGGTACGCAGACCGGTTTCTTCCGATGTGAAACATTCGGCAAGAATCTCCCACCCTTTATCAAGAGCCTCTTCCAACGGGATGTTTACCGATAGGTCCATCAATTCCCGTTCAAAAATATCGCCATACTTAAGCAGTTTCTGGTCCCATTCGGTCATTCTGAATCCCATCGATTTCTTTTCAACCGATTCCTGATAATTGGCGTAAAGTTTGATCATACCGTCCATTAAAGATCGGTGATCGCTTCTGGTATTCTTGTTGACCTGTTGTTTCAACCGGGAAAGGCTACCGAACGGTTCGATACGACCATTCCTCAGATAATACTGGCCCTCTGTGATGTATCCGGTATTGTCCGGGATTGGATGGGTCACATCGTCTCCCGGCATGGTAGTTGCGGCCAGAATGGTTATGGAACCCGAACCTTCAAAGTCGACAGCTTTTTCGTATCGAGAGGCGAGCTGACTGTAGAGGTCTCCCGGATACCCGCGGTTTGACGGGACCTGCTCCATTGTGATAGCGATCTCTTTCATAGCATCCGCGAAGTTGGTCATGTCGGTGAGCAGTACCAGTACTTTTCTTCCCTTCAAAGCGAACTTCTCCGCCACCGCCAAGGCCAGGTCGGGTACCATCAACGATTCTACGACCGGGTCCGCTGCGGTATGGACGAAAAAAATAGTCCTGTTAAAAGCCCCGCCTTCTTCGAGTGTATCTCTAAAATAGAGATAATCATCGTACTTCAATCCCATGCCACCTAGAATGATGAGATCTACTTCCGCCTGCATTGCTATCCGCGCCAAGAGAGGATTGTAAGGCTCACCCGAAACCGAAAAGATCGGAAGCTTCTGCGATTCAACCAACGAATTGAATACGTCGATCATGGGAATACCGGTACGGATCATGTTCCTGGGTATGATTCTCTTTGCGGGATTGACAGCAGGCCCGGCAATTTCGATTACGTTTTCATGAAGCTCCGGTCCGTTATCTCTCGGTACACCGCTTCCGTTGAAAATACGACCTAAGAGATTGTCTGAAAAAGAGACCTGCATCGGATGTCCGAGGAACCGAACCTCATCACCGGTGGATATTCCCCGTCCTCCCGCGTAGACCTGCAACGCAACCTCGTTCCTGCTGAGCCGAATAACTTCCGCTAACGAGGTCCCGTAGACGGTTTTTACTTCAGCCAAGTGTCCGTATAAGATATTCTCAGCTTTTACGGTAATAACGTTTCCCGCTATCGATTCTATTTTACTATATACTTTTCTCATTCTTCCGCTCCGACTTTTTGGTTTTCCAGCAACGCTTCCGCATGCGGATCTGTTCCGATTTTCTTTTCGTCCAGCATCTTTTTTATCTCGTTTTCCAGTCTGGAAAACTCATCCGATTTCCATTCGCTTCCGTTATAATCCAAGAACAGTTGTCTCAGCTGATTAAAGTAATGGCGGGCATCCTGTTTCTTTTCAAGATCAAGTTCCGCACTTAAAATATCGAAAACGATGGAGAAAATGTGGCGTTGCCGCTCAACACTGACCGAGGCGTCGATAGGATCGAAAGAGTCTTGTTGCAAATACGCATTATCGAGAAAATCGCTCTTCAAGAAAATCATATAATCGTTGAGACTGGTCCCTTCCTCTCCGACAACCCGCATCATCTGGTCCACTTCGTTACCTCGGAAGAGCAAATCTCGAGCATATTCGGTAAGTTCGGTCTCCACAGACCCGGGATATTTACTCCAGCTGTCCAGCGGATGAATGGCAGGATATTTTCGTGCATCCGACCGTTCCCGGGAAAGACCGTGAAACGCTCCCACAACTTTTAAAGTGGCCTGGGTTACCGGCTCTTCAAAGTTACCCCCCGCGGGACTGACTGTTCCGCCGATAGTGACGCTCCCTATGGAGCCGTCACCAAGCCGGACAACACCGGCACGTTCGTAAAACGTGGCGATAACCGATTCAAGATAGGCGGGAAACGCCTCTTCCCCGGGTATCTCTTCCAACCGACCTGACATCTCACGCATTGCTTGGGCCCACCGTGACGTTGAATCTGCCAACAAAAGAACGTGAAGTCCCATCTGGCGATAGTATTCCGCAATGGTAACAGCGGTATAAACTGATGCTTCACGCGCGGCAACCGGCATGGAGCTGGTATTGGCTATGATTACGGTTCGTTCCATCAACGTTTTGCCGGTCCGAGGATCGAGTAGTTCGGGAAATTCCCGTAAGGTTTCGACAACCTCACCGGCACGCTCTCCGCACGCGGCTATAATTACAATATCCACCTCCGCGTTTCTACTGGTAACTTGTTGCAAGACGGTTTTACCGGCACCGAAAGGTCCGGGAATGCAATAGGTACCGCCGCGAGCGACCGGTATAAAGGTATCGATAAGCCGCACCTTGGTTACCATCGGTTCGGTCGGTTTTAATCGCTCAGCATAACAGTCTATGGCCCGTTTTACAGGCCACTCGAAACTCATGGTGACGGAAACAGTGTTTCCTTGAGAATCTTCTAATTCGGCTATTTCGTCCGTAACCGTATAATTGCCGGCTTTTACAATCGATTTGACGGTATATGTATCATGAAAATTGAAAGGAACCATAACGCGGTGGTTGAAAATTCCCTCAGGTACGGTCCCCAATGTATCCGCTCGTACTACAGTATCCCCTTCGGATACCACAGGGGTAAACTCCCACTGCTTTTCTTTCGGTAACGCGGAAAGGTAAACACCTCTATCTAAAAAGAACCCGCACTGTTCAGCCAATTGTGGAAGGGGATTTTGAAGTCCATCATAAATCTGAGTCAAGAGACCGGGACCCAGCTCTACCGCAAGAAGTTCTTTTGTAAACTCTACTTCAAAGCCGACCCCTATGCCTTTGGTTATCTCAAATACCTGCAGGTCGGCAAGGCTGCCTTTTATTCTGATTACCTCGGATTTCAATCTTTTTTCATCAGCGATGACATATCCAACTTCGTTCAAGGAAACATCACCGTCAACTTCGACGGTGATCATATTTCCGTTGACTCCCATTACTTTTCCTTTCGTCGATTCCATTGTATCTACTCCACTTCTTGTTCCGAGTTATAAAAATTATTTTCTATTTTTCATAGAGAGCATCAAACTGTTCTTTTCCATATTC
>CAZJBZ010000096.1:0-13442 GCA_964543975.1 uncultured Spirochaetales bacterium | reverse complement strand
GGTCGGTTGGATTCTCAATGAACTCGATCAGTTTGAAAAACGTCCCGGCGACGCATTTTATCCGACCGAAAAGGACAAAGATACGCTGCGTGAGATCTGCGCCTACTGGGAAGGGAAAACCCTCATCGAGCGCGGGTATGAGCTGATGCCGAAACAGCTCAAAGATATCCATGAAGCAAAGATCATCCATGCTGAAGGCAACCTTACCTCCGGAGACGCTCATCTGGTGGTCAACTTTGAAAAATTATTATACCACGGGATAGACGGCTATCTTTCTTTCATTGACAAAAAACGCCGGAATCTTGACATTTCCAAGCAGGAAGATTTGAAGAAGGAGGTCTTCTACCAAGCGGAGTTGATAGGAATTCAAGCGCTAAAAGAGTTCATCAGACGGTTCGAACATCTCTCCTTTATGATGGGAGAGGTTGAAAAGGATATGATACGGAAAGAAGAACTTCTTCGCATAAGCGGTAATTGTAGTAGTATCGCCTCAGCTCCGCCCGAAACCTTCTACGAAGCCCTCCAACTCACCTACTTCGTACAACTGGTGCTTCAGATCGAAAGTAACGGGCATTCGGTATCTCTGGGGAGGGTCGATCAATACCTCTATCCCTTCTATAAAAAAGACAAAGAAGCAGGAACGATCACGGATGAGTTTGTAGTAGAGCTGTTGGAAAACACATGGCTGAAGCTTCTTTCAATAAGTAAAATTCGTTCCTGGTCGCACACACAGTATTCGGCAGGAAGTCCTCTCTATCAAAACGTTACCATCGGCGGACAGACTCCCGACGGCGAAGACGCCGTCAATGAGCTCAGTTATTGCATCCTACACTCCGTCGGCAACATGAAATTGACGCAACCTAATCTTTCAATCAGATATCATAGAAACATAGACAACGACTTCATGGCGGCAGCCATCACGGTGATCGAAAAAGGTTTCGGAATGCCCGCTTTCAATAACGATGAAATCGTCATACCGGCGCTTCGTGAATTGGGGGTCGAAAAGGAAGACGCGTATAACTACTCAGCCGTAGGCTGCATCGAAGTGGCCGTTCCCGGAAAATGGGGATACCGATGTACAGGGATGAGCTTTCTCAACCTTATGAGAGTGTTTCTCGCTGCAATGCGTGACGGATATGACTCCGAATCGGGACACACGTTCCATCCCGGTACGGGACGGTTCGAAGATTTTGCCGGCTTCGACGATATGATGCAGGCTTGGAAGGAACAGATCGAATTTTTCACCTGGGCGACGGTGGCCGTTGATACTGTAGTGGATACGGCCATAGAGGAGTTGGCACCCGATGTTCTCTGTTCCGCGTTAGTCGACGACTGTTTAGAGCGCGGTAAAACCCTTAAAGAGGGCGGAGCGAAGTACGACTATATTTCCGGGCTCCAGGTCGGAATCGCAAACTTAGGGAATTCTCTGGCGGCAATAAAAAAACTGGTCTTCGAAGAAGAAAAAATTTCAAAATCTGCTTTGATGAGACATCTGGAAAACAATTTTGAGGGGACCGAAGGAGAAAAAGCACGTCAACTAGTTCTGAACCATGCCCCGAAATACGGTAATGACGACGATTACGTCGACACACTCTTGACCGAAGCGTACGGCTGTTTCATTACCACCTACAAAACCTATCATAATACTCGGTTCGGAAGAGGCCCGATAGGGGGCGGCTATTTTGCCGGAACTTCCAGTATTTCGGCGAACGTTCCCTCCGGGGCCGCTGTTCCGGCAACCCCCGACGGAAGGAAGGCGTATACTCCGTTGGCGGAAGGCAGTTCACCTTCTTCAGGGACGGACAGGCTGGGACCGACAGCCGTGTTTAAATCGATATCGAAACTTCCCACCAAGCATATTACGGGCGGCGTGCTCTTGAACCAGAAGCTCTCCCCGGCGGCCATCGAAAATGAAGCAGACAAAAAAAAACTGATCGCTTTGATCAGGACCTTTTTCGACGACCTTTACGGATGGCACGTTCAATATAATATCGTTTCCCGGGAGACACTGCTGGACGCGAAAGCAAATCCTGAACAGCATAGGGATTTGGTGGTCCGGGTAGCAGGTTACTCCGCTTTTTTTACCATGCTCTCGCCCGATACTCAGGACGACATTATCGGGAGGACCGAACATGCACTCCGATAGGAAGATACTCTGCGGCGTGGATTTAGGAGGGACAAAACTGGCAGTCGGTTTGGTTACTCCGGAAGGCGAAGTACTCGACCGGACCGTTGTCTACGATCATCTGCAAAATACCGAGAAAGAGGTTTGCCGGCGGATCGGTGAATGTGTTCGAGTATTGTTAAAACGCAATGCGTTGGAAGAGACGGACCTTCTAGGAATCGGCGTCGGATTTCCCGGACATATTCGGTATAAAGAAGGTATGGCAGTCACATCCTCCAATTTTCGTAATTTTACCATGAAAAACTTTCCTCTTCGATCGATGGTCCAAGAACAGTTTGAAACCGATATTGCCGTCATTACCGACAACGACGCAAACGCCCAGGCGATGGCGGAGTTTCTATTCGGCGCAGGCAGAGCCTTTGAAACGATGATTTTCATCACGATCAGTACCGGAATTGGTGCCGGACTGGTCTTAGACGGCAGGCTTTATCGGGGAATCTCCGGTACGGCGGGAGAAATCGGTCACACTATCGTCAATCCGTTCAGTACAATCAAATGTGGTTGCGGAAACTACGGCTGCCTCATGTCTCACGCCTGCGGTCTCTCCATCTGTGAAGCAATTCGGGAAAAACAGGCGTCCGGAATGAATACCACTATGCCTGTGGATGGCTGCACCTGTGATGAGGAGATGGACGGGAAACTTATTCTCAACGGGCTGGTAACCGGTGACGAGATGGCGATAGCAATCATGGAAGAGTATGGTGATTACATAGGAATCGGATTGTACAATCTGTTCCAAATCTTTAACCCTCCCGTTATTGTCTTAGGAGGCGGACTCCTCAACTGGGGAGAACCGTTCTTGGACCGGATACGAAAAAAGTTTCACTCACTCGTCAGAGACATGATGCATGACGAGATGAAGATTGAACGTACGGAAATCGGACCGGATGCCGGATTGCTGGGTGCCGCTGCCCTCCTCCTTGAGAATACCGAGCAAAAGAGAGTACAGTAACGATGAATAAACGACAACGCAATATTCTAAGTTTTCTCACAACCGAAAAACGGAAAAGCGTCAACGAGTTGGCGGAACAGCTGGAAGTTTCCGGGGTCACCATCCGACAGGACCTTCGAATTCTTGAAAAAGAGGGCCTTTTAACCAGAGTCCACGGCGGCGCTGAAATCCAAAACCCCCACGATATAACCAACAGATTGGGAATAAACTATTCGGCTAAGCAACGGATCGCAGCAAAAGCAGCTACCCATATTCAAAATGGGGAAACCATATTGATCGAATCCGGTTCCGCGAACGCACTCCTCGCAAAAACACTTTCGGATAGCGGTCCTTTAACCATTGTTACGACCAATACTTTTATTGCCCGCCAGTTGAAAGGCGCGCGTCGGATCAACGTTATTCTTGTAGGAGGAGTTTATCAACATGAAAGTGAGAGCATCGTTGGGAATTTGGCCCGGACCTGTATCGATTCTCTCAATTTCACCAAAAGTTTTATCGGGGTAGACGGCTACACGCGTGAAACCGGTTTTACCAGCTCAGATATGATGCGGGCAGAGATATCGGCTTATATCATCAAAAAAAGCAGCACATCGTTTATTGTTACCGATTCGAGCAAGTTCGGCAGGATTAATGTCGCCCCCATCTGCGGAGCGCATGAGATCGACTGCATTATAACCGATAACGACATCCCCCACTCAGTACAAGAAGAGCTCCATGCCGACGGCGTTACGATAGTTACGGTGTAAATGATCCATACACCATACCGGCTGGAATGATAGGCAGTCCAACGGCGTCATTTACACCGTAACTATGCTTTCGCAATCCGTTTCTTCCCTGAATTCCGCCGGTTGGCGGTTCTTTATCGGAAGGAATACCCTCAGGTAACGCTGAAACATCGTCAGGAATATTGAAATAGACCCAGTGCACCCACGTGCCGATAGGAGCGTCGGGATCATCGCAGATAAGTACAAAGGAGACCGTTTTTTCCGGTGCCCCCGACCATTCAAGAGGCGGAGAAATATCGGCTCCTTTTTACAGTGATCGTCATACAATTTGTGAAAAATAAAAAGAGCTATTTCGTTTTTAATCGCGCAATATTTGTAGCGGTGTTTTAATCCAGAAAGCCGCGATGACTGCCCATATGGCTATAGCCGCAACAACAACCGCAGAATCTCCGGAGGCCTGGATCAAAAAGAGTATAGAGATAACGAGAACGACGATCGAGAGTGCAAACATGATCAACAAAATAAAGTACTTTGCCGAACGGGAAATTGAATAGTAAGAAATCAATGAAAATACAATAATGCCGGCTAAAAGTGCTCCGATGAGGATATAGAGAATTACTGCCATACGATGACCTCCTAGTATACAACTTTTTCTATTTTAACAAATTATCTTAGAGTGGTCAAATGTTTAATCTGTGTAACCAGCAATTCGAAAAGTAAGCTGTTGGAATTCGGAATGTGAACGATTGTACAGGTGTTAGACCGTAAATTTGATGATTTTTCCTTGGGAAGCACCTATATGTAGAAAAAATCGTCATCAAATTTTCGGTCTTTATAACTTTCACTTAAAAATTTAGTTCACATTTCGAATTCCCGTCTGTGTGAAGTGTGACACTGTTTCGTCCGCCACGTTTTGATTGATACAATGCGTTGTCCGCCTTTATGGTTACAGATTCAAGAGTGTCCGTGGCTTCGTATTCGGCAATTCCGACGCCCGTAACTCCGATTAGGTTGCCATTGAAGTCTTCAACCCTGAAATTGATAAAGATAGTAAGGGTGTTTCCGGCAGCTTGATTTGTATCAACATCCAACTGGTAGTTTTTCTCCGAAAATGTAAAGCGATAATACCAGACATCGTGATCGTCTTTCGGACTAATCTGTTTCAATATTCCATTAAAATGGTAGTAGTTGCGTGTTTGTGCCGAAATAAAAAAGGTAGAAAAACAACCGTACCGCTGATGAATTTCTTTTAAATATTGTATAATCGCTTCCCTGTCCTTTTCACCTGAGGTGGCCCAATTTATAAGAAATGAATCGTTGGACATGAGTGACGAAATATTGAGCGGTGGAATTATCTCTTTCTGAATTTCAGAGTAGATATTCTCACGCATAAGCGGCAAAGAAGATGAAACAATCTCTTTTCGCACCGTCTTTTCAGCACTAGTATAGTTTAAAGACTAACCGAAATAAAGGAGATAAAGAGGATAATACTGATTACCAAAATGAGTTTGAATTTTTGAGTTAGGACCATACTCTTTCATCATACAACGAAAAATCGTGAAAGAGAAAGCCATCCGAATATTACAACAGGAATTGAAATCATATCCATATCCCTGAGCAAACTATGTTCACCCCCCGTCTCTATTCCCATTTCTGTTGCCTCATACTTTAAAATTGCCTATATTGAGAGATAATTGTGAGCTATCGGTGAAAAAAGAGCGGACGCCAATTTTTAAAGAGGTTAAAACCCTACTCCCCTATTTTAAGAAATACCGTTGGTACTATATAGCCGGCGTTTTTGCACTACTAATAACGAGCGGCGGACAGCTTTTAATACCGCAATTCATACGAGTTGCAATTGATACAATAGAGACCGGAGATTTCCTTTTACGCACTGTTGCTTTTACCATGCTCGGTTTACTAGGTACGGCCGTGGTAATTGCAGTTGCTCGATTCGGATGGCGCCATTTTCTCTTTGGCGCATCTCGCAGAATTGAAAAAGAGCTGCGCGAAGAGCTTTTCACCCATTTATTGACTCTCTCTTCCGCATTTTACGGTCGAAATACAACAGGCGATATAATGGCGCGGGCAACTAACGATATGCGGGCGATTCGGATGGGAACAGGAATGGCACTTGTCGCCTTTATCGACGGTATTTTCATGACGATTGCTATCCTGATAATTCTATTCTCGCAGAATGCCCGGCTTGCTCTTTTCACAATTTTACCCCTCCCCATCATTATTGTGATGGTTATTGGTGTCGGCAATCTTATCGGCGGTTTGTTTAAAAAAGTGCAGGAAGGTTTTTCGGCGCTCAGTGAGCAGGCAAGAGAATCGGTTTCGGGAATACGAGTTATCAAGACATTCGTTAAAGAGCACTATTTCTTGGCCCGGTTTAACGAAGCGAATGAAGATTATAAAAACAAAAACATGGCCTATATACGAATATACGGTCTCTTCATGCCGATAATAACCTTTCTCTCCGGTTTAACGTTGCTGCTCCTCCTGAGATTCGGCGGAGAATTGGTAATTGTCAATCGTATTTCGGCCGGAGAATTTGTCGCGACCCTTAATTATTTACAACTTCTTACATGGCCAATGATTGGTGTCGGTTTTACTATAAATATGTTGGCCAGGGGAGCGGCATCTTTAGGAAGAATAAATCAAATTCTTAATGAAAAACCGGAAATAACATCATTGCCTAATGCCGTAAAGAGCGTGAACAACCGTTCCATCGAAATAAAGGACCTCACCTTTTCCCATCCCGGAATGGAGAGCGAAGTCTTACAAAATATTTCTATGAAAATCCCCGAAGGATCGTTTATTGGAATATTAGGTAAAACCGGATCAGGGAAATCTACCCTCATCAAATTATTGATTAGACTGCTTGATCCCCCTTCCGGCACCATTTTCCTTGGTGGTACGGATATTAAATCGTATGATTTGCATGTCTACAGAGAACAATTCGGTGTTGTTCCACAAGATACATATCTCTTCTCGGCTACGGTAACCGAAAATATCGGTTATGCGTTAAAAAATACGGATGAAGATTTAATACGGAGGATCTCTACAATTTCTACTATCGATAAAGACGTTTCCGATTTTCCCGACCAGTGGGACACGGAAATAGGAGAGAAAGGTGTTACTCTTTCGGGAGGTCAAAAACAACGGGTTGCCATCTCTCGTGCTTTGGCCGTCGATCCGAACATCCTTGTTTTTGATGACGCACTTTCTGCCGTTGATACCGAATCGGAGGAGAACATCTTAGGTGAATTACTGGAATATAGAAAAGGCAAGACAAACATCGTCATTTCACACCGCGTTTCCACCTTGAAACGGGCGGACATAATTTTTGTTCTGCAAGATGGAAAAATTACCCAGGCAGGAAACCACGAATGTCTTATCCGGGAAGATGGTTTTTACCGTGAAATTTATAATCTGCAGAAATTAGAAGAAGAAACCATAGAGATGGGACCGGATACAAGGAGTGGTGCCTGTGAGCGATGAGTACCGCGAAGACGAAAAAATTATTACCGGTTATGATCCGAAAATCGTCAAGCGTCTTTTCCAGTTTATAAAACCTCACCGGCTTTCACTCGCGGGGGCCCTGCTTGCGCTTATTATCGCGAGTGCTGCCGAACTCGGAATGCCGGTAATTGTCCAACGTGCAGTTGATCAAAACCTGATTACGAAATATCAGCGCATCTCAGCCTCCGCTGCTGAAAGTTCGATAAACGAGCTGTTTGATCAGATCGATTTTCGTAAGCAACCAAAGATAAAAGATTTTTACTATGTTCTGGAAAGTAATTTAACATTCCTCTCGGGTGTCGATAGAAAAAAATTGCTTGAGGAAGGATTTCTCGATAAACAACTGTTTTACGTTTTTCCTCTTAATGAGTCGACTACCTCCGTCATACAGGACAACTCCACCATGTTTATTGCGGGAACCGAGTACGCGGCGATCGAGTACGATAAACTAAAAGAATTATCGGACGAGGAAATACGGACCGTCCGTTCGAAAAACATCGAAGAAATCAAAAAGAAAGTACAATTTTTCTTTGTCCTCCTCGGAGCTGTTTTTATTTTTCTTTTTCTCCAGGTTGTCCTGATGGCATTTACCGGACAAGGTGTTATGAAGGACATGCGGACAAAACTGTACGACCACATCATCCATCAATCGTTAAATTATCTGAATAATCAACCGGTGGGGCGGCTTGTAACCAGAATGACCAACGATGTTGAGACGATCAACGAACTGTTCACTCAAGTCTTGGCAAATCTTATTAAAAATGTTGTCATGATGATCGGTGTACTCGTTACGCTGTTCCTGATCGATCCAAAATTGGCCGGAGTTGTTGTACTGACACTTCCTCCTGTCTTTATCGTAACGACCATATTTAGAAAGAAAGCGAGAAACGCATTCCGTAATGTCCGCCGATGGGTTTCTCGAGTCAACAGTTTTTTATCGGAACATCTTTCCGGGATGCAGGTAGTCCAGATTTTCGTTCAGGAGAAGAGAGCGAACAGGGAATTCGATAGACAGAATAGTAGTCTCATGAAAGCGAACCTTACGGAGATGTATGTTTTTGCGATATTCCGTCCGGTCATCGATCTGCTTTCTTCCGTTTCAATTGCTGCTATTATCTATTTCGGGGCTTTTTTCCTTATTCAAGGAATTATTTCTCTCGGTGTTTTAGTCGCCTTTATCGATCTGATCCGTCGATTTTATCAACAGTTGATGCAGATTTCAGAACGGTTTGTAATTGTACAAAGTGCTATGGCGGGAAGCGAAAGAATTTTTTCCCTTCTCGATGAAGAAGAACGGTTACCTGATACAGGGAAGGGAGCACTTCCGTCACCGGTAAAAGGTGATGTGATATTCAACAACGTTTGGTTTTCCTATAAGAAAGACAGGCCGGTGATAAAAGATTTGAGCTTTTCAGTAGCGCCGGGTGAAACCGTGGCTATCGTCGGATATACCGGAGCAGGTAAAACGACGATTGCCAACCTTGTTTCTCGTTTGTGGGACATCGATTCGGGAAGCATCACCGTAGACGGGAAAGAGATTCGAGAAATACCCCTGCGGAATCTTCGCAATACCATTCAGACAATTCAACAGGATGTTTTTCTTTTTCGGGACACTGTGAAAGAGAATATCAGGCTTGGACAAGATATATCTGATGAAAAGGTTGTTGAAGCCGGCAAAGCGGTCCAAATAGACCACTTCGTACAAAAAATGGAAAACGGCTACGATACGGT
This sequence comes from uncultured Spirochaetales bacterium, assembly GCA_964543975.1. Lineage (GTDB taxonomy): Bacteria > Spirochaetota > Spirochaetia > SPDA01 > CAZJBZ01 > CAZJBZ01. The sequence goes on along the minus strand of CAZJBZ010000096.1, from coordinate 4,321 downwards.
GCTCACTGAAGGGGCATCCAATATTTCAACGGGACAGCGACAACTCATATCATTCGCCCGAGTAATTGCCCATGATCCAAGAATCATCATCCTCGATGAAGCTACTTCCAGCATCGATACGGAGACGGAAAAACTGATCCAGGAAGCGCTACAGGTCACTTTAAAAGGAAGGACTTCTCTCGTTATTGCTCACAGACTTTCGACCATCAAGAATGCCGACAGGATTTTAGTCCTGTCAAACGGTAAACTTGTTGAAGAGGGAAATCACGATTCCTTAATTGCCGATAAAGGTCTCTACTATAATCTCTACAAATTACAATACGCGGGAATAGAAGAAAGCGTAGGATAAAGAAGCTTAGATGAAAAATCGAAAAAGAAAAAACCTCACCCTCTGGTTCAATGGCAATATTATTACGATGGATGAAGAAAAACTTCGCGCCGGAGCCTTTGTTACCGAAAATGAAAAAATTACTTTTGTCGGTACAACGGAAGAGGCGGACCGTCAATCTCAGGATAAGGGCCTCGAAATAAACAGGATCGATCTTGCCGGGAAAACGGTAGTACCCGGTTTTAACGATAATCACGTTCACGCCGTCATGTTCGGAGAGCATCTATTGCAGCCGGATATTTCCGGCATGGATAACGAGCAAATCGTTGCCCAAATATAATCAACCTATAAAGAGGTGAAACCGGGACAACTGATCATCGGTTACGGGTGGGACTATCCGTCATGTCCCGATCCTTCAAAAGAGTTTTTAGATAAACACTTTCCCGCTAATCCTGTCATGCTGGTCCAATTCTCAGGCCACGGCCAGTGGCTCAATAGTCGCGCCTTGGGGCTTCTCTGCATCGATGCCACATCGGGACAGCCGAAAACAGGTTATGTCGAACGCCGTAACGATGGAGAACCGACCGGAATTGTCAGGGAAATGACCTCGAGTAAACTGGTGCGAAATAACTTTGCATCAATCCATTTTACAAAACGGAAAAGGGAGATTCGTCTTTCCAAGGCACTCGAGCAATTTCGGAAGCTTGGGATAACGTCGGTGCAGGACAACACCTGGTTCTTCCCCACCGTTTTCTCTCTACGCCGATGGAAAAGAAAAGATCGGCTGACGTGCCGTTTCTCGTGCTGGTCGTCCCATCTCGCTTGGTGGAGCCATCCGACTATGGCGGTCCTTCCCTATGACCGACAGTGGATACGACGGGGACCCATTAAACATTTTCTCGACGGAACCTTTTCAACAAAAAGGGCTTGGCTGTGGGAATCGTATGCGGATGAAAGCGACAATTACGGGGAAGGAGTTCCCGCCGAGGATATTGAAAAGATGCTTTTGAAATTGGTGCGCAGAAAAAAACAGGGAGCTTTTCACGCGATTGGTGACCGATCGGCAACGGAGTTTCTCAACGCGTACGAAAAGGTGCTTTCCAGTCACCCCGAGCTATCGACCTTACGAATCCGGATAGAGCACGCTCAGCTGGTTACAAAGGAAGATATAAAACGTCTTGCTGATTTTAAAATTCTCGTTGCCGCGCAGCCTTCCGCCTTAGCTACTCCGGAAAAGGACGCCAAACTATTGGGGCCGGAGCGTCTTAACGAGGCGTATCCCTATAGGGCGTTATTGGATCAGGGAGTAAATCTTTCGTTTGGATCGGACATTCCCGGAGAAGCGTATTGCAATCCTCTGTTTGAAATCCACTTGACTGTAAATCGCGGGAACAATAACGCGATTACACCTGAAGAAGCGCTTCACTGTTATACCGCCTCGAGCGCTTATGCCGAGTTTATGGAACAGAAGAAGGGAAAAATCAAAGAAGGCATGGTAGCGGATTTCGCCGTTCTCTCTGATGATCCGACAACGGTCGATCCTTCGGAGATCAAAGCAATTACTGTGTTACAAACTGTGGTCGGCGGCCGCACCGTTTATCACAATATCTAATTATTCGACGGTATAGGTGAATTTTCCTTTCGACAACCTGACCGGGACCCAAATTTCTTTCATCTCGGCGGTCATTTCGTCGGCTGCATTTTCACCGGCCACCGCACGTTCTCCTCTGTACTCGTTTTTCATCACCCAAATGATGATGTCATGCTTGCCAGTCCCAAGTTCGTTCATCTGACTGCTGTATTCGTCCTCGGTTATCCAAATCTGGATCTGGTCCCATTCCGGCTCGGGTGGTTCCTTGAAAAACGTCCTTCCCCGCAACTTCCCGTCGATCCAAAGCTCATGCCAAAAGTTATCACCCTCGACAGGACCGATCGGCCCCGGAAGGTAACAGCGCGCGTAGACGTCATCCGGCGCGATAAAGGAATTTTTGAGCTGATGCCGGTCTTCTTCGCCCAGCCCGATGGGGGTTTCCGCGAAAATGCAGTTTGCATATCCTTCCGAGTGGATTCTTTTGTACGGGTTCCCGGGGACGGAGTTCCAATCTTCGTCGTCACCGGCGGGCACAGCGGCACTTTCCGCTTCGTCATCGTCCACCGGACCGCCGCTCTGCTTGCCGCCACCGTGGGTTGAGCCGCCGTTCTCCTCTTCACTATCGTGGGCCTGGTCACCGACTTCCGTCGTTCCACTTTTTGTTTTCGCCACACTGCTTACCCCTTCCCGCTCCGATGATGTCTGTACAGAGGCATTCCCTGCCGATATTTCGGAAGGAGAAGACTGGGAGGAGATTTGTGAAACTGAATCCGGGGTCGTTACGATCCAGAGATCGTAGATTTTATTTCGAAGAATGACGCGGGATTGCGATAACGTTTTCAAGGTTGCTCGAGCGTTATCGTACGATTGAAACGGATATCGGTATAAAATTCTGGTAAACAGTCTGCCGTTAACAACCGCGTTATCGGTAAATGTTCTGTATCCGACCGCGGACAATTCCGCTTGATAGTCGGCTGCATTTTCCGGCACGGTAAAAGAACCAAGGCAGATAAAGTACTCGGCACTTACAGATATACACCCTATGGAAAAAAGAACAATAACAAATATACCCACCGCAATCTTCTTCATGTGCTCCCTCCGGTTTTTAGTTTGTATGCAAACAGCTACTGTATGGTGCAGGCCGATTGCATATTACATCATTCGTATTACGGCTGTTTCCGTTCCTTCGTATTCAGAAGGTCCTCCCACAGTTCAATGATGCCCTGCTGGGCGAAACCGCCCCTGCCTGACGCCCTGGCCGCCTTGAAAATATCATCGACTGTAGAGGTTATGGGAGTCGGTACATTACCTGACCTTGCCAATGAGAGTGCGTACCCGATGTCTTTGAAAATGATGTCCACCGAACCGCCCGGCTTGAAATTTCTCTCGATGATACCGGGCGCAGCCACTTCCATAACTGCCGATCCTGCCCAGCCGCCACGGATGGCTTCGTAGAGCACCTGCGGGTCAAGACCGTTGTACTGCCCTAAGGCGAATCCTTCTGCGATTATACTAAAGGTTGCTCCGACAATCATGTTGTTTACCAACTTTGCGACCCCACCGGCACCGATGTCACCGACGCGGACAACCGATTTGCCCATCACTTCCAAATACGGTTTATATTTATCGAAAATTTCCTGCGGCCCTCCTGCCATGATAGCAAGAGAAGCGTCCCGAGCTCCTCCTTCGCCGCCGCTTACCGGAGTATCCATAAAGTCAATTCCTTTTTTCTGAAGCTCTTCGGCAATCCTTCGGGTAACGGTGGGCTCGGTTGTACTTGTATCGATAATCGCTTTTCCCTTCTCGACTACATGTATCAATCCCTTCTCTCCGGTAATCACATCTTCGACAATTCCCGAACTAGGGAGAGAGAGAAGGATGATGTCCGCGTACTCCCCTACCTGCTGCACCGATTCCGCCTTCTTCGCATTCTCCACTGCAGCGGTCCTCTTCGGATCGATATCGAAAACCATACAGTCGTATTTTTCACTGACGTGACGGGCCATGTGTCCGCCCATAATGCCTAATCCGATAAAGCCTAATTTCTCACCCATTGTTGTATTTCTCCTTTATAAAATATGATGTTCGATTATAAGGTTCCGTGCATTTGCTATTTTTCCGGCCAATAGAGGGCATACTCTTCATGGCTTTGGTTCGATGCAGCCAATGCTTCACCGTGCGGCGTGACCAAAACATCCATGTTGGTTGTCCCCGATCCGTGATCGACAACCGATTCCTTCATGGCAAAGGGAGCGGTTGAAGTCGTCTCGAAACAGGCAAGGTTCTTTTCACCGGAGCGGTTTCCCGCAATAACCACCGGTTTCCCCCCAAGCTGTCCCGCCCACAGTCCGTGACCGAACCCTAGTTCGGCCGAGATTATCTTGTTGCAGCCGGCTTCACCG
>CAZJBZ010000095.1:6767-13472 GCA_964543975.1 uncultured Spirochaetales bacterium | reverse complement strand
CCACGCCGGCAAGAATAATCAGCAGGAAGAGCGTCGGCATCCCCGACCACACTTCCATAAAACGCTGACCGAGAATATCGATGCGCCCGCCGTAGTAACCCATGACGGCGCCTGCAATGACACCTACAATTGAAGAGAAGACGGTCAGGGTAAGACCGAAGAGGACCGAGACCCGAAATCCGTAGATGACCCTGGCCAGAACGTCGCGCCCCTTGTCGTCAGTTCCCAAGATGTTGTCTGTCGTCGGTGGGGACGGCGCCGGACTGGGAAGATCGTAATTGATGGTGTCGAAACTGTAGCGGATGGGCGCCCAGAGGATCCAGCCGCTGTCGGTGATGAGCTCTTCCACGTAGGGGTCGCGGTAGTCGGCAGCCATTTCGAACTCGCCTCCGAATTCCGTTTCCGCGTACTCTTTGACAAGGGGGAAAAAAAGTTTTCCGTTGCAGCCGATTAAAAGAGGAACGTCGTTTGCCAGCACCTCGGCAAAAAGACTCAAGACGAAACAGACGGTAAAAATCCAGAAAGAGATATACCCCCGCTTGTTCCGTTTAAAGCGGCGGACCCGTTCCTTGAAGAGAGGCTTCATCGCGTCCGCACCTGCCTCGATTCAAAGTCGATCCGCGGGTCGACCATCGTATAGGTCAGATCGCTTATAAGGTTGAGGACCAACCCCATCAGGGTGAAGATGTAGAGGGTGCCGAACATGACCGTGTAGTCCCGCTGCATGGTGGCTTCGAATCCCAATAGTCCCAGCCCTTCCAGCGAGAAAATCACCTCGATCAAGAGCGAACCGGTAAAAAACATACTGATGAACGCCGAAGGAAACCCGGCGATAATGAGGAGCATAGCATTTCGGAACACGTGCTTGGAGAGAATCCGTTTTTCGGTACACCCTTTTGCCCGGGCGGTCATCACATACTGCTTGTTGATCTCGTCGAGGAACGAGTTTTTCGTCAGCATGGTGAGGGTGGCGAAACCGCCGATTACCATGGCCAAAACCGGCAGGGCAAGATGGTAAAAATAGTCTATCACTTTGCCGAAGATAGAGAGCTGATCGAAATTCTCGGAGACAAGCCCGCGCAGGGGAAACCAATCCAGATAACTCCCCCCGGCAAAAAGAATTATCAGGAGGATTGCGAAGAGGAAGGTGGGGATGGCATTCCCGATGATGACCATCGTGGAAGTCCAGATATCGAACCGGGTCCCGTTTCTCACCGCCTTCCGGATGCCCAGCGGGATTGAGCACAGATAGATGATCAATGTGCTCCAGATCCCCAGCGAAATCGAAACAGGAAGCCTGTCGATGATCAGGCCGATGACCGTCCTTCCCCGGAACAGGCTCTCCCCGAAATCAAGCATGAAGTATTTTCTAAGCATTGTGAGGTATCGCACGTGCAGCGGTTTGTCGAAACCGAACCGTCTCTCGATCTCCTCGATCACCTCCGGGTCCAACCCCCGAGCGCCGCGGTACCCGGCGCCCGCGGTACGGTCCAGTTCTCCTCCGCCTCCGCCTCCCGAATCGACACTCTCTCCGCCGTCAAAGGTGCCGCCTCCGCCGACTTCCTGCTGTCCCTGTCCGGAAATCCGCTCCATAATCATGTTGCTATCAACGCCGCTCATCCGTGCCACCATCTGGTCCACCGGACCGCCGGGAGCGATCTGTATGATGAAGAAATTTATAGTGATGATGAGAAAGAGTGTCGGTATGATCAGTAAAAGTCGGCGGATGATGTAGGAGACCATAGGGGGGTACCGGAGTTACTTCTCCCACCAAGAGCCGATACCGAGGGAGTACTTCGGTCTCTTCTCGGGCATACCGAACTTGTCCCAATAGGCGACCCGGAAAGCGGATATGTGCCACATCGGGATTACGTAATGGTTCCACGTCAGAACACGGTCCAATGCCCTCCCCCAGTAGAGGAGTGAATCGAAATCATCCTGCCGCTTCGCGATCTCCTCGACCAGATAATCGACGGCCTCGTTCTGAACTCCGGCGGTGTTATAGGTGGAGTCGAGATAATCGCTGTGCCACACGATCTTGAGGCCCGAGTCGGGATAGTAGTTGGCGCTGAAGCCACCTGAAATCATATCGAAATCCCGTTCACGAAGCCGGTTGGTAAATTGGGTCGTATCCACCACCCGAATGTTCATGGTAATCCCCATCCGTTCCATGTTCTTCTGGATAGGAATGGCAACCCGTTCCATGGACGGGCTGTAGAGGAGGAGCTCGAACTCCATCGGTTCGCCGGTGTCAACGTTAACCAGCTTCCTGTCCCGGATTTCCCATCCCGCCTGCCGGAGCAGCCCCAGTGCCAGGCGAATCTGGGGCCTGATATTGCCCGACCCGTCGGTCTCCGGAGGTTGAAACTCCTTAGTGAACACCTCTTCAGGGATTTGGTTTTTTATCGGTTCCAGTATCTGCTGTTCCCGGGAGGAGGGCAAACCTGTCACTGAACATGGAACGCTCGGTATTAAAGACGAACGACTGCATCGGCTGGGGGATATCGTGGGGAATCTCCCTCTTTACGATCTCTCCCGAATCGAACTTCTCGCCCTCATAGAGGGTGGCCCAGTTTTTCGAAATGTTCTCTTCACGAAAATCGTACTCCCCGGCCTTGAAAGCTTCAAAGGCAACATTCTGGTCCCGGTAATAGTCGTAGCGAATGGAATCAAAATTGTTCTGTCCCTTGTTAACAGGAAGATCTTTCGCCCAGTAATCCTTCAGTCGTTCATAAACGACGTACTGACCCATCTTATAATCCGATACCGTGTACCCCCCGCTTCCAATCGGCACCTCGTTAAGCGGTTCGGAAAAATCGCGTGTTTCCCAATAATGTTTCGGAAGAATGTAGTTGTCCGCGAGGGCCATGATCATCTCTTTGTTCCCTTCCGAAAGCGAGAATTTCACCCTTAAGCGGTCCAACGTCTCCACATTCTCTACAAGACTGTAGTATTGGCGAAACTGAGGTACCCCCTTCTCCATAATGGTATTGAAAGAGAAGGCAACATCTTCCGAGGTAATCGGTTTTCCGTCCTGAAACATCGCCTTGGGATTGATATGGAAAACGACCCACTCGTACGTATCGGGATATTCTATTTTTTCCGCGATAAGCGGATAGAGGACATTGTATTCATCATCGCTGCCGGTCATGAGCGTATCGTAGAGCATATCTCTGCTCCCCGCCGCGGCAACTCCTCGCAGCGCAAAACGATGAAAGTTGTCGTAGGTCCCGATGGTGTGGAGCCTGAGCGCACCGCCTTTCGGAGCGTTCGGGTTAACGTAGTCAAAATGCGTAAACCCGTCTTCATACTTCGGTTCACCGTGCAGAGCAAACGACTCAGCCGTTATCACCTCCGCCTGAGAAACCGCTACGGCAAGAACCAATAGCGATACTACAAGTACAATCTGTTTTTTCATGATACGTCTCCCCTCCGCTCTTTTTTTATAACAATAGGTAAATGATTAACAATGACCTCGATATGGTGCAGACCGTTCTACTTGGCCGTACGGACGACACGAAAACCGAGGTCGTCATAGGTGAAATTAGGATGAATATTCCCTCGATTGGTAATGCTGCAAGCCCGCGGGCCGTCCTTCCAGCCTCCTCCCCGGACGATTCGGCTTGTCCCGGTCGGCGGACCGGTAGGGTCAGTTTCATCATCTGCATGGTACCCGCCATACCAATCCCAGCACCACTCCCACACATTACCGCTCATATCGTATATTCCGAGTTCGTTTGCCTGTTTTTTTCCGGGGGAACGGCTCCTTCCCCCCGAATTTTCACTATACCATGCGACATCGGGCGGCAGATTTCCCCCGGCATGAGTATACTCTCTACTCTTGGTTCCGCCGCGCGCGGCAAACTCCCATTCCGCTTCGGTCGGAAGACGATAACCGTTCGCTGTAAAATCGCATACCAGCTCACTTACCATCTGCTCTTCCTTTTTCCCCCCGATTAGAACGATGTACGCGTCTCCGGACACGGACCTTTGCCCCGAGTTGGAGCGGACACTGTTCAAAGAATAACAAGGAGTCAGACCTTCCTCCTCCGACCGCCAATTACAGTAATCAATAGCGTCCTGCCACGTGACCCTGACGACCGGCATTTCGCCTCTTCCCATTCCTTCATCACGCGGCTTCTTTCTCCCGGTGGCAGTACAAAACGCGTCGTACTGTTCAAACGTGACTTCATACCGGGAGATGTAAAAATCTCCGGTCAAGGTTACAGTGTGAATCGGACTTTCGCTGCCTTCGGCGGAACCCATGAGGAAAGTGCCCGCTTCCACCAAAACGAACTCCCCTTCCGGTTTCTCACTTTTATTAGCGGCGGTCTTTCCCTGCTCTTCCTTTATCTCTTCTATCCGTTCCATGATCGCGTCTTTATCGACTATCTCATCCCCATCCTCTTCTCCGGCATCAAGTGTTCCGGACATCTTATACTCGGCAAACATTTTCTGAAAATTCTTTTTTATTCCAAGGAGTGTTTCACTCGCGTCGGCACGCTCGAGAAGGCTGAACGCCATCTCGAATTGGGCCGCCGGATCGCTTGGACCTTTTTGCGCGTTCTGTTTTATCTGGTTCTCGATCATCTCGAAACCGCTCGCTTCGATCTCGGTAATATCGGGAACTCTAAACGACAATTGTTCCGTTCCGTTCTCCTCGACATCTACCACCTGTCTGAGCAGCTCATGATCTTTAAACGGTCTCTCCTGGACCACACGAATGGAATGGCGGCCGATGAGAATATTGGATATCTTGAGTAAATTTTCACCGATATACTGATTATCGATGTACACCATAAACCGACCATTCTCACCCTCATTGGTTAGGATAATCTGACCCCAGCCAATATGGGTGTTGCTGAACCGTTCCAGGCCGGCAATTACCAGCTTGTCAGCGGTCTCAAAAACTTCCAAAATGCTGTATATTTGCTTTTCATGACTTATGGTGATGTTGTTTTCGAACCGATCGAAGACCGCAAGTCTCAGGGTAACAGTACCGTTTGTGCCAATAAAACTCATCCCGAAAATAACATTATCGGCCCGGTGCTGTTTGGCAAATGATGCCAGCCCTTTGGTACCGTAATCTTTCGGGGTCTCTTCCGAGAGGAACACGGTATAATCGTTGAGAAATTTCAGGGTGATGTGCACCGCATCGGTGATAGCATCGCATACCTGGTCATAGTGATCGTCACCTGTCGTATTTTGGAACGGAATTATAACAACTCGCGCCTTTTGACCTTCCTCCTGTGCCTCGGCAAATCCGAGTACCAGGACGAATAACAAGAGAATAATTCCCACTCTATTCATACAAATCTCCTCCCTGTACAAACGATAATGAATAAGATACTCGAAACTAACCGATGCGGCTCATTATAGCTAAAAAAACGAATCACCGAAACCTACCCGGCCCCCCATCGGGCAAATGGGGCTTCCATTGTGAATTGCCTGGCGGCTACAAGGGGAATTTGTCGCAGGAGGCCCTGCTATTGAAGCAAGACAGGCCGCTTATAAAAGCGGCCTGTTCAACGACGCTCTATCTCAGAAACGACGGTTGCGAGGCTTTTTTTCGTGGGCCTCATTCACCTTTAACTGTCTACCGCCAAGCTCGGTACCGTTAAGAGATGATATCGCCTCCTCGGCTGCCGCATCATCTTCCATCTCTACAAAACCGAATCCTTTTGAACGATCGGTAAACTTGTCGGTAATGATGTTCGCACTCACCACCGTACCGTAACCCGAAAACAACTCATTTAATTGGGTCTCGGTGGTATCATAGTTCAGATTTCCCACATAGATCTTCTTTGACATAAAACGTTACCTCTTCCCGGGTCTTTCCCCGGTTTCCAAATAGAATTATGTAACACGGTAATTCCGGTTTATGATGAAGTGCTCTTTTCATTCGTACATTCTTGTCTGAAAGGAAACGAGAAACAATACAGCTTTTCACCGAGTTTTCTTTCGAATGATGGGAATTAGAAAAAAGGCAGTTGTCATAAACACATAAAACCACATTAACTGTTACGTTGCTTAGTGTAAACTGTTTCGTCTATTAGGTCAAGATTTTTATTTTATAAGCGAAATAGAGCCGATCGACGATTCAAGTTTCTTACTTTCGTTCCGGTAGAACTGTTTATTGATATAGTAAACGATACCAACCGAACTATCCTCTACCGGTTCAAAAAGGAGAATAAAATTGATGTTGTTCTCGGTTATTTTCCTTATCTGATAAAAGGTGATGCCGTTATAGTTGAAACGGACAATTTCTTCCTCTTTTGGGGCATAACTTTGTATTTTTTCCTTAAGACTCTTTTCATTGGTGTAAATAATAAGAGTGCTTCCGGTTTGCTTGTTGAGAAAAATTTCACGCGGATCGATCCCGACAATAGTATCGAGTCCCTGCTCTTCGAGACGGGTAAAAAGCTCCTGTTTGACCTGTTCGGGGACCTGTTGCCAGCCTTCAGGGGGCGCTACGCGGAAACCGAGAGATTCGAAGGTAAACTCATCCTCGACTACGTTTTTATTGACCGAAAATTGAATTTCCTGCTCTTTTATGCTGCTTAAATAGGGGTCTTTCTCTTCCGCGCAGGAGAAAAGCACGACAAGGTAAAGGGAAACAGTTAATAAAGAGAGAGAAAAACGTAAATATGAATATCGATATTTTTTCATAAAGGTCCTCTTTCAAACTTCGAACATAAGGTAATT
>CAZJBZ010000095.1:0-6757 GCA_964543975.1 uncultured Spirochaetales bacterium | reverse complement strand
CGTTTATTATTTTCCACCCGAGGCAATTGCAAAAACCACCGTTGTTATAGAGGCAGCAAATTTCAAAAGGCTCACCCCTTGAAACTAGTTGTTTTTGTAATTGCTTCTAACGGTTTTTAGCGGCAGGGTAAGAAAAATAGCTATGCCGGAGGGGGACCTCCGGCATAACTTCATTTGATGTTTACTAAAGGTGCACGTGCTCAGGTTATTTGAGAACCTTAACAGTCCGTGTCTGAATTGAAACGATTCCTAAAAACGCGGAGATCAGCCAGTCGATTCCATTAATTTTGGTTTCGATGGTATAGTTTTCCTGTCCGCCGGCCATATCTTGGCTGTCGACATCGTTCAATTTAACGAGCCCCCAGAGGATATACCACTGTTTCGCCTGTTCTTCGACACCGCTTTGCGCTCCCTTACCAACAACGTGGGTGTGCGACGCGCACGCGGCAATGGAAAAAGCGAATACCAAGAGCACGAGTAAAGTAATAATTCTTTTTGCTACCATACTTAAGCCTCCTAAACTATATTATTTATTTTTTGCTGTTTCAATTATATTTATGATAATTTTTTTGTCAATGGCGATTGCCCCATCCCTTTAGAGATTGTTCACCGGATAGGTCGGCCGCTTCCCCGTCAACATGTCAACAATATTGCGGGCCGCCTTCGTTTTCAATTCGACAATGGAATCCACACTGTAAAAACCGGCGTGGTCGGAGAGGATGACGTTGTCTAGAGCAAAAAACTCACTGTTTTTTGGAAGCGGTTCGGTTTCAAACACATCCAGCCCCGCGCCCCCGATTTTTTCCGCTTTGAGGGCGGCAAGTATGTCCTGCTGATTACAGATGGGTCCTCGTGCCGTATTAACGATCATTACTCCGGGTTTCATTTTTTCTATCGCGTTTCTATCGATCATCCCGCGAGTTTCATCGGTCAACGCGGCGTGGATGGAGATGTAATCGGATTCCCGCAACAACTGCTCGAGTTCCACCTTTTCCGCGCCGAAGGGGGCCGCGTATTTTTCCGGAACGTACGGATCGTAAACCAAAACTTTCGAAAAACCTAATCCGGAGGCTTTTCGATGGAAGGTCCTTCCGATGCTCCCGTAACCGATGATGCCCAACACCTTGCCTCTAATCTTATAACACGGCTTATCGCTGTGAATATGCCATCGTCCGGCCCGAATTTCACGGTCTTTATAGGTGATTTTGCGAATAACGCCTAAGAGGAGAGCCAGCGCCTGATCGGAGACCTCTTCATAACAGTAATCGGGAACATTGGTCACCTGGATACCCGCCTCGGTCGCCGCCTCAACATCGACATTATCCACTCCCACACCGTATCTGGTTATTACCTTGCATTTGGACATGGCTGATATGATTGTCTTTGTGAGGGGGAAAAGATTGACAAAAACCCCGTCCGCCTCTTTTAGGCCTTCGATTGCTTCACGCTCATTCTCAAAATTGTTTACCTCGATTTCCGCGTCAATTTCCTGTAAAACTCTGTTTTCGTCTTTATAATCACCAAAACGATCATCGGTTAACACTACTTTGTACATCTATGCCTCCATATTCATTTATTATACCGATTTCGGGATTGTGGAGCTCCCGATCTTTAGAAAACCGCAGTACGGTTTCCCGCGTCCCTTCCGGCGATACGCTTCATTCCATGCCGGGCCCTCACATGAGCGGTCAGTCGGCGCACGCCTCGGGCGCGTCCATATAAACGTCGCGATTATTCGGGTCAAGCCAGCGCCGTCCGTCTCTCGAAAGCAGCTCTTCAGCCTCGGGCGGACCAAAACTACCGGCCGGATAATTGGGAAACTGTTTTCGCTTCTCGGAAGCAATCTCCATCACTCTATCAATATATTTCCAACTCGCCTCAATTTCACCCCAGCTGATGAAGAGGGTCCGATCACCTTCCAAAACCTGGTCCAGCAGCATCTCATACGCTTCAGGAGTGTTGCCGCCGAACTCACAATGGTGACAGAAGCTCAGCGTTGCAGGATGGATCGTCAATTCGGCCCCCGGCTTCTTCACGTTGAATCGAAGCATTAGGCCTTCATCAGGCTTTATTCGAATTGTAATGATGTTCGCCCGTCTCTCACCGCTTCGATGATGAAAGAGCTTGCATGTCTTGTTCTTCAAAAAGAGGTTCACCTCAGAATATCCTGCTGCCAGCCGTTTCCCGGTCCGCACGTAAAACGGCACCCCCCGCCAGCGCTCGTTATCGATAAACATCCTCAGGGCCGCGAAGGTCTCGGTAACCGAACCAGGATATACCCCCTCCTCCTGCCGATAGCCGGGGCACTCGCTGTTGTCGACTGTACCCGCGTCATATTGGCCTAAGACGATGTCTTCAGGTTTCGGTTCTCGAAGGGATTGAAGAATGTTCTGTTTTTCAATTCGCAGACTACCCGCTTCGAGGGACTGAGGTTCCTCCATTGCTATCAGCGACAACACCTGGAGAAGGTGGTTCTGCACCATATCCTGCAGCACACCGGCTTTATCGTAATAGCCGCCCCGTCCCGCGACCCCCATTGTCTCGGCAACGGTGATTTGTACATGGTCTATAAACGATCCGTTCCATACCTCGCTGAGGAATGGATTACCGAACCTGATGACAAAGATATTCCGGACGAGTTCCTTCCCCAAATAGTGGTCGATCCGATAAATCTGCCGTTCGTTGAAAACAGAAGAGACTGCGTTATGGAGTGTTTCGGAAGAGCGCAGATCATGACCGAACGGTTTTTCAAAAACGACTCTGTGGTTCTCAACATTCTCTATGAGGCCGGAATGATGAAGAACATGGATGACCTGCTCAAACAGTTCCGAAGGAGTTGCCAGGTAAAACATTCGGTCCCGCGGAGCGCCGTGTGCCTTTTCTATGGAGACGATCTCTTTTCGAAACGCCGAGAAATCCCCACTATCCATATCTACCCGTACATAACGGACCCCGTTTAAAAACCGGCGAAACAACCGTTCGTTTCTCTCTGAGGGGGGGATGAATGTATCTGCATCCAAATGGTCGATGAATTGAGGCGTATCGATTTTTCTCCTCCCTATCCCGATAATCGGTGTCGTCCCATCGATTATCCCCCTTTCATACAAACGATACAGAGCGGGGACCAGCTTCCGTTTGGTCAAATCTCCCGTGGAGCCGAAAAGTAAAATAGATGCCGATTTTTTCATCATGATTTTTTCTCGGCCGGTTTATGAAGATGTCTTTACATTTACCTTCAGTTTTTTCAAATCTCGGTAAATGGTTTTCGGCATGACCATACCGATCCGAGAGATTGCCCCTTCCGTAAAAGGATCGTCCGGTTTATGGGTCGCTAAATAGACTACCGTTTTCATAACACTTATCATATCGTTGCCGCTTACTCCTTCGAGAGAGCGCAATTCCTCCGTTAATTCTCCTGAAATATCCGTCATATCTTCTAAAAGTTCAAAAAACCTCATACTAACTCCTGTAAAAATAATTGGATAACCATCGTCGTTGTGCTACGATCCGTTCTCCATAATAGTAAAAAAAGAGATAAAACCCAACATTGTGATGACCGATTTTATCTTATCCGATACATTTCTTAAAGAAAAGCTTCCATTGTTCTCCTTTACTTGGGTTAACAGCCGCATAAACGCGCCGATTCCCGTCGAAGAGACGTACTGTAAACTCTGTAAGTCAAGAATGACGTTGTCTACCTTGTTATAGGTTTCCAACAGTGACGATACTTCACCCAAAAAAGAGCGGGTATTATCGTTATCCAGGAAACCCGATAACCATAGAGTCATTGTCGGTCCGTCGGCGTCGGTAATCGTCCCCTCCAGGGTGACTCCCTTGCCTTGTTGATTAAACTGTTTAAAATCGATTGTTGTCTTTTCCATATGCTTCATAAGACTCCCTTGAATAATGTAATGAAAAAGGAGGTAAAATTCCAGCATTGACTTTTTATTGGAAAGCGCGATAGCGTGCACCTGTATGAGTTTACGATACCGATGCCTTATTCTCGATCACGACGATACGGCGGTCAACAGCAGCCGGGAAATTCACTATCCGGCCCATTGTGAGGTAATCAAAACCCTCCGTCCCCATCTGAAGCCTGTCGATTTTGAGGGATGGATGCTCAAAAACTTTCATCCCGGCATCATGGGCTATTACCGGGGAGAATTGGGAATGGATGACGCGGAGATCCAAAAAGAGTATGAGATATGGCGGCGCTTTACCACAACACGAATCCCCCGTTTTTTTCCCGGATTCAGGGACGTATTAGCACGTTTTAAACGGAAAGGCGGAATAATCACCGTTGTCTCCCACTCCGAGAAACCTCTCATTCTAAGAGATTACGGCTCGGATGCCGACGGCCATACGGTTATACCGGATATGGTCTTCGGATGGGATTTTGATGATGCCAAACGCAAACCCAGTCCCTGGCCCGTCAATCAGATAATAAACCGCTTTGAATTAAAACCGTCTGAAATCCTAATCCTCGATGACTTGAAACCGGGTGTGGAGATGGGAAAGAAGACCGGTGTTGATGCTGCAGGAGCGGGATGGGGATACGATATTCCGCAAATCCGCACCTACATGGAAGACCATTGCCTCGCCTATTTTACCGATGTTTCCGATTTTAGCCGGTTTCTCCTCGATTAACAGAGATAATTGCTGAAATCACTATCTTTTATTCCAAACTCTTTCCAGCAGCTTCATGTAGTCATCTTTCCCCATCGGTCGACGGTTGCTTGCGTTACTCCCGTTTACTGCCGCCGCTTCAGCGATTGCAGGGAAATCGGAACGGTCTATTCCCAATTCGCGAAATTTCGGCAGAGTTACCTTGCGTTCGAGCTCGGAAAGATAGTGAATAAAGAGATCGGCACGGGCTTTGTCATCCCCTTCCCCGCCCCGGTCCTCGACGGTATTGAGAGCAGGCCGAACGGCACGCGCCAGTCGGGCCAACCGTTCAGTACAAAAATCCAAACTGTATTCGGCGACTGTACTCAGAAAGAGTGAATTACAGACACCGTGCGGAAGATCGTACATCCCTCCGAGCGCCTCAGCAATACAGTGGACCGCTCCAACGTCGGAATGGCTGAAGGCAAGACCGGCGGTGAGGCTTCCCAGAAGCATCATCCGGCGTGCTTCTCCATCACTTCCCTGCTCCACCGCCTTCACAATGTACCCGCTGATTATTTCCACCGCGTAGAGGGCCATAGCATCGGCCAACGGTTCCGCCTTTTTCGATAGAAAAGCCTCGACAGCGTGAGTCAAAGCGTCGATCCCTGTTGCCGAAGTAAGCATCGGAGGCATCGAGAGTGTCGCGGAAGGATCGAGCAGCGCCGCCTTGGGAGCAATTGCGGGACTCTTAACGGTGAATTTGAACCTTTCGGCTGAATCGGTAATGACCGATGAAAAGGTTATCTCGCTGCCGGTCCCGGCGGTCGTCGGCACGGCGATAATCGGCGGGAGCGCGCCCCCGATCAAAGAAGAATCGGTGTATCGACGAACCTCGGAATTGCCCGCGGCTGTAACCGAAACCGCCTTGGCGCAATCGATGGAGCTCCCGCCGCCTAACGCGATGATCCCGTCCGCCCCGGTTTTCCGCAGCTGTTCAGCTGCCTGGTGAACGGTCGTGTCTTTCGGATTCGCTTCCACCTTATCGAAGAGTTCATACCGAACGGAAGCTTCTCGAAGGAGCTGTTCGACGCCGCGGGAGAAGGGGATCTCCCACACCCGGCTGTCAGTTATGATGAAAGGCTTTTTGATACCATACTCGGAGAGAAGCAGAGGCAGCTTTTCTATGATCCGATCTCCAAACTCTATGCGGGTAGGGAGGGTATACGAAAATGAGAACGCCGTATTTGTACCGTCCATTATCCGGTACGCTCCTTTACCTTTTCGACAATGATATCGACTAAGCTGTCGAAATCGATGTCTACCGTTGGGTCGTCTTGCTCGCTTTGAGAAACGGAAGTTTTGAGGGTGCCGTTCCCTCCCTGTAATGCGCAGCCCTGTTCACCGGTGCAGGTAGGCAGTTCCTTCGTTACACCCCACGGTCCGCGCAATTCGTACAATTTCTGAAGTTCTTCGGAGGTAAACGGCTGCGGTCCGCCTAGAATGCGGGCGTAGAGCGCAATTCCCGCAGTGTGTTCCATCTTTTCCACTATTTTAAAGGCGGTGTTAAGATCTTTTCCAACGGTAAGCGAGCCGTGCCGGGCGAGCATCACCGCGTCGCTTTTCGTAATCAGGTCCTTAATCGAGGCGGGAACTTCATCGGTAGTAGGTGTCGCGTACCTGCTTGTCGGCACCGAACCCAAGGTAACTACCACTTCCGGCAGCAAACAGGTGTCAAGCGGAACTCCGGCAACGGTAAAGGCGATGCATTTTACGGGGTGGGCGTGAATGACCGCGTTGACGTCGCTTCGCAGCCGATAGACCTCGCAGTGCATTTTCCCTTCGGAAGACGGCTTTCCTGCTCCCTCCAGTTTGTTTCCCTCCATATCCACGATGATCGGCGCGTCAAGCGTCATATCGCCTTTCGGTAGACCGGATGGTGTGATGAGGATATGTTTATCATCGAGCCGTATGGAAAGGTTACCGTCGGTAGCCGAGACAAAACCGTAGTTCTGGACCTTATGACTAAAGGTAACGATCTGTTCCCGTGCCTCCAGTTCCGAAATCATAGTTTTCCTCCACAGTATGTCGTCTGTTGTTCATTATCTCACGTTTTTTGTTAAAAATCTACCATGTTTTGTGAAAAACCGGT
>CAZJBZ010000094.1:2589-13525 GCA_964543975.1 uncultured Spirochaetales bacterium | reverse complement strand
GTATTCGTAGGAGGTGGTGGCGGTGAAGGCAAGCATGCGGGATTCCACAGCTATCGGCATGGCGGCCATGATGACCGGTTCCGGAACCGGGCCTAAGGTGGTGAGGGCCCCCGCTTCCGTTATTTTTGCCATTTCTACGGCACCCTGTTCAGGGCTCAAACCGGTATCGATCGCCTTTATTGAAACAGGCACCCCGGCAATTCCTCCGGATTGGTTGAGTTCGTATGCCGCCCGTTCCGCTCCCCACAGCAAATACCGGCCGATACCGGCAATCGGACCTGAAAGAACGTTGAGAAAGGGGATTTCCCATTCCTCCACCGCGATACCGGCTTTGCCTGTCTCAGACAGAGATTTCTCGTCAGTGTCACTTCCCTCGGGAACCGGTCCGCCGGTCTCCTCTTTTCCCTTTGTCGATTGATCGGACCCCTTATTACAGCCTGTAACTGCCAAAGTGACAATAATGCACATTACAATCCAATATTTTATCGTTGTCTTCATGACCATATGTAAACTCCTCCGGGCTTTTTCTCTTCATCCTAAAGACGGCGTTTTTTGTAATTACCCCCCCTATCGGTTCTTCTCATTGATCGGGTAATAATACCTTCAGGTTTTAACGCCAGTACTGTTATCAGTAAGACACCATATAGAACAATTCGGTATTCAGCGATTTTCTCCGGAAACAGAAGCGGCAGCCCCCACAATACAGGCGCGGCAAAAAGAGGACCCCACATTGTGGTATACCCGCCGACAAAAAGCATAGTAACGCATGTTCCGATAAAATGAAAGGTGAAGAAATCGGGAAACAAGTTCCTCATTAAATAGGCATAGAGTACCCCCGCCGCTCCCCCAATTCCGGAAGCCCACGTTTGAAGAAACATACCCAAACCTCCGATATGTATTCCCAACGAAGATGCCAATTCTCTATCCGAAAAAACGGCGGAAGCAGACCGTCCTAATTGAGAATGTTCAAATCTATAGATGAGGTATCCAATAAAAAGAATAAACCCGTAAGAGATGATGAGAAGGAGGATTTTACTCATCATTGGATCGGGATGAATATGAGGAATTCCGAACAACCCCAATGTCCCGCCGAGGGCGTCCGTGTTCTCTATTATTGTTTTACTGATAAAGATGAATGTAAATCCGACGATTACAACAGCAAAACAGGGGGCATCCCCGATTGCCAAGGAGATGAGAAAGCCGACAAATAAGCCGATCGCAATTCCCAGCGGAAATACTACCCCAAAAGACCATCCCCAATTGAGGGCTGCGTACGCGCCGAAATACCCGGAGATAGTCATATTGGCGACGGTAAGAAAATGAAGCTGCATCATCCTGTAGGGCAGATAGAGAGACCACGTCATGAGAATATAGATCGCGGAAACGGCTAAAAAGTAGTAGAGTGGTAACGACATCACATTAACCTTATAGCTTCATACCGAAAAGCCCTCGCGGACGGATGAGGATAACGATCAAGAGAATAAAAAACGCGACGGCGTTCGACCATGAACCGGCAATATACCCTTGGACCATGGCCTCGATAATTCCCAAAGAGAGTCCGATCACTAAACCGCCTTGAAGGTTGCCCAGACCGGCGATAATCGATACCGCTAAAACCTTCAGCGCGACCTGCTCTCCTAAACCGGGTGAAGCGGAGCCGAGGAGCAGAGCAAACAGCACGGCGGTTATTCCGCCGAGTAATCCGGTAAAGGCATAACTGATAAGACCGGTCTTGAGCAGTGGAATACCTACAAGCCGGGCACCGTCCGGATCTTCGGCCACCGCACGAAAGACTCGCCCTATGCCGGTTTTATAGAGTAATTGGAAAAAAAGCCCCACGACGACAATCCCTCCGGCAATAGAGAAAAATTGACCTAGAGAGATGGTGATGAGCCCCTCCCGCACTATGACCTCGTTTCCGGCAAATTGTTCAGGGAAGGAGATGGGGAATCCATTATTAAATTTGTGAGAGAGAAGATCGGTTATAATCATGCCTAAACCGAGGGAAATAACGAGTGAACTATTGATGTCCACCTGCTTTCTGTTTCTCATTACATGGACGAAAAGAGGGGCAATTGTAATATTGAAAATAATCGAACTACCAATTCCGGCACAAAGGGCCAATATCACGCTATTCCCGCAGTATCGGAGGGTCAACCAAGAGACGTACATCGATAGAACGACCATTTGCGGGTAGGAAAAGTGAATAACTCGTGCCACAAGGATAAGAAGATTAAACCCGGTGACCAAAAGAACATAGATACTTCCGAGCGATAATCCATTCACAATTTGAGCGGATAAAACTTCCATTCCCCTACGCCCCTAAATAGGCTTCCCGCACCGTTGGGTTATCTCGGAGTTCTTCAGCCTTTCCTTTGAGAATGACTCTACCTGCTTCGAGAACATACCCTCGATCCGCGTACCGCAAGGAGAGGTTTGCATTCTGTTCCGACAGCAGAATTGAATACCCTTCTTTATGAAGAGAAGCAAAGATAGAAAAGACGGTGACCATCACCTTAGGGGCCAATCCTAAAGAAGGTTCGTCGATCATGATCAAAGAAGGCCGGCCCATTAATGCTCTGGCAATAGCCAGCATCTGTCGTTCACCGCCGCTCAATGTGCCCGCCGATTGGTTTCGACGCGATGATAAAACAGGAAAAAAAGCAAAGACATCGCGCACCTTTATTTCTCCGTTGGCGGCACCAAGCATCAGATTATCATACACCGAAAGTGACGAGAATATCCCTCTCCCTTCCGGTACAAGTGAAATACCGTTTCGTACAATCCGGTCGGGAGGTTTTCCCGTAATCGGAATATCGTTGAATAAAATCGCACCCTCGGACGGCTTATTGATTCCGAGAATCGTCTCCAGCAATGTCGATTTCCCGGCCCCATTGGCCCCTAAAAGCGCAACGGTTTCTCCCCTCCCAACCTCTATCGAAACGTGATTGAGCGCTTCGATACGGCCGTAATAAACCGAGACATCTTTGACTTCGAGAAGCGCTTCACCCTTCATTGCGCACTATCCTGCTTCGTACTACCAAGATACGCTTCCTGGACCGCAGAGTCACCGCGGACATCCGCGGGAGTGCCTTCACCGATCTTTTTCCCAAAATTCAAAACCGTTATCGTATCGACAAGATTCATGAGTAATTTCATGTCATGACTTATGACCGCAATCGTCACCCCTTCCTCATTAATTCGACGAATGAGTGCATCAATCCTTTCGGTTTCCTCTTTGCCCATTCCGGAGTTCGGTTCGTCGAGCAGTAGTACCTTTGGCCCGCTCATCAATGCCCTGGCCAACTGAAGAAGCTGACGTTCCGCCCATCCCGTCTCGGTAACTAGTGAATCGGCATTTTCCGTCATCTCGATCAATTCAAGCACCTCATACGCCCTCCTCCGGAGCCTTTTTTCTTCGGATTGATCGGCAAACGGAAGGGTGAGAAATGTATCGGCAATTTCGCCCGGTAAAGGTTTGACGGCGCCGAGCATGATATTTTCTAACACCGTACATCCCTGTACCAGCCTACCGTCTTGAAAACAGCGCTTAATGCCGAGCCGTGATATTGTGTCCGCCGGTAAAAAGGTGATGTTTTGTCCTTCATATTCTATTCTGCCTTTATCAGCCCTGAGAAGACCCGAAAGGCAGTTAAAAAGGGTCGTTTTTCCACTGCCGTTTGGCCCTATAACACCGTGGATTTCCCCCTGTCGAATTGAGATATCCACACCGTCGAGTGCGTCTATTCCCTCGAAATGTTTCCGTACGTTTATTGTCCGGAGCATAAGAAACGCCTCTGCCGATATTTCCGATATGCACTAAGCCTCGAGCCTCTTTCAAAATGCGGATATATGGTAATTACTTCCCTCATTTACTCCTAAACTGCTCTATGATCTCTTGATAGCGAAGGTATACTTTATCGACTACTTGTTCCCACGAGATATAGATGGACTCTCTTGCTTTCATTCCGACTCTCTTCACCAGTTCATTATCATCCATGAGAATTTCCAGCTCATCGGCCAATGCTTCCGGGCTATTTTCGATGAGAAATCCGTTTTTCTTATCTTTTATTACCTCTGCCGCCGTTGAGCCTTCCACTAAAACGGTCGGCACCTTAAAGGCGGCCGCCTCACGCATTACAAGGGGAGCGTTATCGTATATCGAAGGGAAAAGAAAAAGATTTGCCCGGGCGTATATCGGCTTTATCTCTTCACGGTTTATGATACTCCCCGTAAAGAAAACCCGGTCCCAAAGATTGTAGGTATAAACCATCTTTTCCATCGCTTTTTTATCAGGTCCGCTTCCCACAAAAACCATTTTAAAGCTTCTTCCACGGTCATTAAGGGTCCGCAAAGCCTCGATAATAAGTTCAATGTTCTTGACCCATCGATGCTGACCGACAAAAAGAAAAACGATATCGTCTTCCGTTGTATTAAAATACTCCTGGCCTCGATTAAACAGTTCCCGATACTCTTCATCGGTGGGAATGGGAATATCCGTTCCGTTTTCCCACACTTCGATTTTTCCTTGGTAGCCGTATTCTCTTAAAACCTCGCCGGTGGATTTGGCCGGCACCCACACATGGTCCACCGAATTGTAAAAGCGAACTACCTTTTTCACCGCCATATCCACCAGTGTTTCAGTCGGAATTTTGGTTTTAAAATCTTCCTTGTATTTGGAATGAAATGTAGCAACAAGGGGTATTCTCTGTTCCTCCGCCGCCTTGAGTGCGATCTGACCGCTGACAAACGGACAATGAGCGTGGACGATATCGAATTGGATCGATTCGATTTTTTTGTGAAATTCCCAATCCATCTGCGGTATACCTAAACGGAAAGGGTCGAGTCCGGGTAACGGTACGGACCTATAGCGGAGCACCGTGAACTCTTCACTGTCCTCATATCCTTTTATAAACGGGCCTACCGCGTAACTGGTTCCGTACTTTCTGTTGAGCCAAAACGCGTAATTACGAGCCGTAATACTCACACCGTCCATGATGGGGACAAACGTGTCGCTGAACTGGCCGGTTACGATTTTTTCTCCCATAATTGTTCCTTATTTTATTCCTTGGCTGTTTTTCGGTGAAAAAGGACCCGCGTAAACCTATTTGCCGAAATAATGACCCCAAAAACAGCTCCGATATAATTAAAGAAAAACCGCCACATTACCACCCCGATTCCAAGCATATGAAGCGGTATGGATTGATCGAAAAAGACAACGAAAAGCATCTCCCCCAAACCTGAAGCCCCCGGAGTCGGCATAAAGGAGAGCAGAAACAATAGCAACGCGCTCAATACATATCCTTCCAATAGAGGAATGGAGGGAAGAAGCGCGTGGAGCACAGTATAGAGTAAAAATATCTGTGCCGCGTATTGGACCCCACCCGAAATCGTACCCAGAATAAAATAATGAAATTGAAACTTAAAATACGTACGAAAGCTCTTCCGAGCAATATACGCTTCCCGGATCAGCTTTTTTCGAAATCTCCCCCGAGTTTCTCTATTCTTTCTGATTCTTGAAGAGATTTTACCGATGTTAACGATCAATCCTACCAGAAAATGGGGATGCAGTAAACTGAAGATAATGAGAAGCATAACTACTATCTGTAGAATACCGGTAAAATAAAAGAGATAGTTCAAGGATTTCAGCTCGGTAACCGTATTCCGCCCGAGAAACATGGCAACCGCGGTCGCAAGAAGAACAAATACCGACAGCATCAATAATTTAGTAATCACAATAGAGGTCGCTTTTCCCGGAGGGACCCCCTCTTTTGAGAGATAGTAGATCATAAACGGCTGCCCGCCGAAGTTAAAAGGAGTAATAAGAGCGAAGAGTATCCTGATAAAAACAGTTTTAATTGAAGTAAAGAGTGAAAGACGGTGTTCACTCCCCCACGCGAAAAAGAAGGTCGCGGAGCCGTCGGCGAAGATAAAGAGAAACCATACTGTGATGATCGTCGCCAACGAACGCAGCTGTATCCGTTTAAAAGCTTCCACCGTTTCATCGGTTACCGTAAAACCCAAAATAAGGGTAATCGATACTCCGCTGAACAGAAGGAACAGTATTATACGAAGGGTCTGATGTTTCGTTCGATTATATCGATTCATCCTGAATATCTGCAATAATCTGCTTTACTTTTTCATCCATGGTGTTCCGGAACTCCTCTTCAACCGCGGCAAGTTTCTCTCTTACCTCGTCCAAAACGTTCCGGATCTCGGCATGATACCGTTCATACCTCTCATTGTCCGGCATATCCCCTTTAAGAGCTATGATGTCGAACAGCAAACGATCGCTAAAATTATCAAAATTCGTCATCACATCTGAGGTAATCGAAAAAAGTTCTTCCACCGATTCTTTATACGATTCAAACAGGTTTTTTTCATCTTTCATTTGTTTCCCCTTTTCTTTTTAAGCCTATCGCAAAATAAAGATATATGGCAATCGCCTCCCCTGTCCCGCCCCTAATCAAGCCGCGCTGTGTCAAATGTTAAAATGTTGAGGGGCAAACCCGGAAGGGCGGTACAGACAGCGCAATGAAAACTATCAAACAGAGAGAGGTCCTTTAGGTACCACTCTTGTGGATTGTCCTTTAATCCGACCGGCTGCCATGTACTGTTGATGTTCCGATGATCGATAACCGTTTTATCAATTTGACTGGCGACACTCGCGCCCGCTGCTTTTATGAGCGCCTCTTTTCGGGTCCACATCGCGAAAAAAAAGTGTACTTTCTCGTCTCCGGATAGTTGTTCGAGCATCAGCTGTTCTTCAGGTGAAAACGCGTAACTCGAAACATCATCTATTTTTATCGAATATCTTACTTTTTCTATATCAATTCCGATTGGACCTCCGCCGGTAAGGGCGATGACGGCCCTCCCCCCGGCATGTGAAAGATTGAAATGGAGAGCTTTCCCATACTCATACGATAATTCCGGTTTACCGTTCCTGTTTCGTCTGAGACGTATTTTTTTCGGCTCCACGCCTAAATATTTTCCGAGAATAAGCCTTAAGACGGCTTTGGAGGCAACAAACCCGTGTCTATCCATGTCTCGGACCTGTGCCGCCGCTTCCCTTTTCTCCTCATTTGTCAGATATTGCCGCAAAACATCCGAGCAGGGTGAAGAATCGGTGAGATCGATCTTCCATATCGTTATCAATTTTGTTACAGTATTCCGATCTTTATCCATTTTTCTCTCAATGTAGCACAATAATGGGCATTGGAAAATGTATCTTTCTGTTTATTCCGACTTTGACAGAAAAAGCGAAAAATGAGATAGTATCAAAAAAATAAGCAGGAGATAAGCATGGGTTTTTATAATACTGAGAATTGGCCTGAGAAATCGAACTACTATCGATTTCCATGGTCAAATAACGACAACCCTATTTCGTGGTTGGAGATTACCGATATTTGCAACATTTATTGTAAAGGATGCTACAGAAAAAATCTCTCCGGACATAGACCTTTAGAAGAACTGAAAGAAGAGGTCGATTTCTTCAAACGGATGCGAAACCCGGACGGTATAAGCATTGCGGGCGGCGAACCGCTCGTTTATCCCGATATCATTAAACTGGTTGAATATATCGCGCGTGTTGGCATTAAACCGATTATTATCACCAATACGTACGCTTTAACTAAGGGCCTGTTGACCGACCTCTACAATGCCGGGCTTTTCGGGATAACCTGTCATATCGATATGCTTCAAGATCGTCCCGACATCAAGGAAGGCAGCACCGAATTGGATATTATGAAACTGAGAGATGAAAAGGCGGACCTTTTGTGGGAAGTTACCCGCGGCAATATGAACGTCACCTTTAACCAAACCATCTACCATGAAAACTTTCAATACATACCCGACATCGTGAAATGGGCCCGCAATAATGTGCAAAAAGTCCACGGGCTGGTATTCATCACCTACCGCGGCATTCCAATCAAAGAAGGAGTTACCTTCGACGTTCAGGAAGGAGGCTCGTCGGTCGATGAGGTGCAAGAGGCGATCCAGTACACCGAAGCGGATACGTCTCAAATCGATATTCTATCGGTGGATGTCTATAATATTCTTAAAGACAACTTCGGCGATACGTATGAACCCGCGGCCTATTTGGGCGGTACCGGCCATATCATGAGTTACAAATGGTGGGCCGGGGTCAACATCATGGAGAAAAACGGCTTGACCTACGGTCAGATTGGCCCACGGACGATGGAATTTCTGCAGCACCAGTCTCATTGGCGAAAGGGGACCTACTTCGCCTATCAGCGGAAAAACCGTGTTCCCAGAATCGCACTCCAGCTGACCGGACTGATCGGAGATAAAAAGATGCGCCGGGCGAGAAGAAAAATGTTTTGGAGGCTTTTCAATCCGATAAAGTGGTTTCAACCACTGTACGCCCAGACTATCGGGATCGTGCAGGCACCCGATATGCTGGACAACGGTATGGCGAACATGTGTGAAAGCTGCCCCGACATGTGTGTGTGGAAAGGAAATCTTGTTAATTCCTGCCGGTTGGATGAATATCGGAAATACGGCAGAATGATGTCGGCAATCGTCCACGATTCGGATACGGATAAGCGGATAGAGCCGAAATAGCGTCATGAAATCTTTAGACCCTCTTCAATTTATCAAAGGCTTAAAGTCTATACTGGATGCGAAAACATACCTTCCGAAATCCCTTGAAGACAATCCGGTCCTTCATGTCCTCTTACGTCGGCGATCGATTCGAAAGTTTATGAATAAACCGATCTCGGACGAGATCATGAACACAATCATCGAAGCGGCACGAATGGCGCCCAGCGCGGTCAACCTCCAAACCTGGAGTTTCGGACTTTTCGATAAAGAGCAGTGGCGTGAAAAATTCGA
The DNA here is from genome assembly GCA_964543975.1 of uncultured Spirochaetales bacterium. Classification (GTDB taxonomy): domain Bacteria; phylum Spirochaetota; class Spirochaetia; order SPDA01; family CAZJBZ01; genus CAZJBZ01. Next base: position 4,672 of record CAZJBZ010000094.1, on the reverse strand, counting down.
TAGAGAGATGCCTTTTAAGGCGGAACGGGCAGTCATTGTCTTGGGAGACGTTTATCGGATGAGGAAGACCGGCAGTGAGTTCCCCTATAAACCGTTGGTCGAATATACACTGGCCGTTATGAACGCGAGTATAGCAGCCTATGCCATGAATATTGCCGCGGAAGCGTGCGGTATAGGATCGGTGATGCTCTCGGAAACAGGACAAACGGGGTTTTACAACGCGAAATACCTGAAAGAAAAACTGGCTTTACCGGAGGGGGTTTTTCCTTTGATGACCATTGTTTTCGGTTATCCGAAGGCGAACGCGCCGGGTACACCTCCGAAATTACCGAGAGAAGAGATCACCTTTTCCGATACCTATAAACAGCCCGATCCGGAGACGTTACGACAGTGGCTGACCCAAATGCAGGCCGGTTATCGAGCGACGAAAATATTCGACTCATTTAAAGGTCAATTGAAACATTACTTAAAAAAAAGCGACCGAAGCGAACGCGACCTTCAGGAAATGATATTTTATAAACAAGAAGAATTTAAGAAGAATTTGGAAGGATAGATGAATTCAACAATTATCAGCAATGGAAACAACGAACGACGAGTAGTCATTACCGGACTGGGCACAATAAATCCAATCGGCAATACGGTCGAAGAGTTCTGGAAGAACTGTATATCCGGAAAATCCGGAGTTCGCCTGGCCAAAAAAAACGACCTATCCAATTACTCTATTAAAATTGTCGGTGAAGTGGATTTTCCCGACCTTTCCGCCTATTTTCAATCAAAAAGGATGATCAGGAGGCTTGACGATTATATTATCTACAGCCATGTGGCAGGTTCTCAAGCCGTCAAAGATTCCGGTTTGGATGTGGAAAAATCGCCGCAACGCTACGGTACGATCATAGGCACCGGAGATGCCGGAATAGCGACCCATATTGAGAACATAAATAAAATTCAATCAAACGGGATGCATGCCGCCTCCCCCTTTTATGCCATTAGTGCTATTCCGAATACCGGGGCCGCCTATTTTGCTCAGGAATGGAACCTGCAGGGTCCCTCGTTTTCCGTCAATTCAGCCTGTTCCAGCAGTAATCACGCCATAAGTCTCGGCGCGATGCTGATAAAGGCCGGTATGGCCGATGCGATGTTTACCGGCGGTTCCGAAGCAGCCGTCAATAGTGCCGGGATTGCCGCGTTTGGCAACATTATGGCGCTTTCCGACAGAAACGACTCACCCGAAACAGCTTCCCGGCCCTTCGACAAGGACAGGAACGGTTTTGTCTTGAGTGAAGGGGCCGGCGTTATCTGTTTGGAAGAGCTGGAGCACGCCCAAAAAAGAGGCGCGCATATTTACGCGGAGCTATCGGGTTTCTATTTTACTACAGATGCCTACGACCTTGTGGCACCGCATCCGGAAGCACGCAACTCTTCACAAGCGATCCAAGGCGCCCTGGATTCGGCCCGCCTTAATCCGGAAGATATCGATTTGATCAACTGCCATGGGACCTCGACCATCATCGGTGATAAAGTAGAATCGATAGCCGTCAATAAGGTTTTTAAGGATTACGGGCCGAAAATACCTGTTCACAGCACAAAATCAATGGTAGGTCACCTTCTAGGCGGATCAAGTGCCGTGGAAGCGATTGCCGCCGTGCTGGTATTTGAAAAGAATATAATCCACCCATCCATAAATCTCTTCAATCAAGATCCTGAAATAAACCTGAACGTCGTAACGGAAGCAACCGAAAACAAAAAATGCAAACATATACTGTCCAACGCGTTCGGATTCGGCGGTCACAATGTTTCCATCATTCTCTCGAGATTTGAAGATTAGAGAAAGACAACTTCGCCGGCCGCAACCGAACAAACCCGTCCGTCAGCGACAGTTTGTCCTATCACCGTGGCGAAAAACTCATCGTATTCAAGTTTCCGTGCGATAAGGAAAACCTCCGTTCCAGGCAGAAGAGGAGCGCAATAGTAGGCGCCGATGATTCGAGTGGCGCGTACGTCCACCGAAGAGGCATCCGGGCCGATAATTGTTGAACCGCGAGTGATAAAATGGTAAAGACAGAGACCGAGCTGCCCAATCATC
>CAZJBZ010000094.1:0-2579 GCA_964543975.1 uncultured Spirochaetales bacterium | reverse complement strand
CACCTGGAGAGAGCCCGGATAGACCGGAAAATCGGGAAAATGGCCTTGAAAGAGCGGATCGTCGGGATCTATGAACCGTGTACCGACAATTATACCTTTTTCAAGATCAATCCCCGTTAAAGAGTCAATGAGTAAAAAAGGTTCGCGGTGTGGGATAATTTTTTTTATTGCATCCCGTGAATAGTCCAGCGAGGCGGACAGGGAAGAAACATCAACGAGAGGTTTCTTCCTGTTCTGTTTTAATAATGCTTCGTAATCCATTTTCCGTTCGGCCGCGGGCAAATATTGTGTAAAACCGCTGTTCTGATTACGTTTGCCCTTTTACGATAACATCCTCTAAGGTGTTCAAAACTTCATCGATGTCTTCTTTCGTCAATTGAGAAGAAACCGAAATCCTGAATCTCCTGGCTTGCGCCGGGACGGCGGGAAAATCTACCGGTTGAAGGAAAATCCCTCGTTTTTGAATGGCTTCGGCGTACCTGTAGAGTTTTTCCCCGGATGAACCGATAATAATTGGAATGACTTGTGATTCCGTGAGTCCCGTATCAAGATTGAGAGCGGTCAAGCCTTCTTTAAAATAGTGAACATTTTCCCACAATTTGTCTCGTAAACTGCTGTCTCTGGTGGCAACCTCCAACGCCTTCATAAGCCCGGCCACAATGGGAGGGGCGGGGGCGCAGGAGAAATTCCACGGTGAAGAGTATCCTTTTAAATATTGAATGATCTTTGCGTTTGAACAGATAAAACCACCTATTCCTCCGAACGATTTGCTGAAGGTGCCGAACGAAACACCGATCTTCTCTTCCAAACCGAAATGTTCCGCGACACCTCTTCCGTTTTCACCGAACATCAAGGTGGAGTGTGCCTCGTCGATGTAGATAGGCGCGTTGTACTGCTCGCACACTTCGGAAATCTCATCCAAACGGACAAGATCACCGTCCATGGAGTAAACACCTTCAATGGCCACCAAACATCGTTTCCCCGTGCTCTTTTCCAACATAGCGGCCAACGATTCAGGATTGTTATGCTCAAAAAAAAGCATCTTTGCCTGAGAAAGGGTGCCTCCGTCTACCAGACTCTTATGGCATTTTTCATCCATGATAAAGACATCCCCCTTCCGAAGGAGTCCTTGGACTGCACCGTAATTACCGCCAAGGCCACTGGAATAAAGGAGACAATCTTCCTTCTGCTTAAATTTCGCCAATCTGCGGGCGAATTCCGTATGGAGGTCGAATGTTCCTGAAAGAAGGGGAGCGCCTGACGCTCCCATACCGTATTTATCCAGAGCATCTTTTACAGCCTGAATGACTTCCGGATGAGTAGAAAGCCCGAGATAATTATAAGAGGTAAGATTGATGATTTCTCTTTTCTTACCGTCCAAATTACTCAATATTTCAGTCCGTACCGTCGGAGCTTTAAGAAGCTGTTGGTAGGCAAAACCGGCGCTTTTTTTTACCGCCGGATGATTTATCCACTTTTCAAAATCGCTCGGCGGGTCGAGGACGTTATCGCTGTCGTTGAAAAAGAAATCCGCAAGGCTATAATTCAAAATATCCGACATACTATCCTATCTTTATTGATCGACATACTCCATGAATTTATCCGCCAACTGATCGATGTTTTCGATATCCGCCAACTCGGCTCGGGGGATCTTTATTTTCAATTCTCTCATGGAACACGAAACGACCTCTATCATATCAAGGCTATTTGCTCCGTAATCTTTCATTGATTTTTCAGGAACAATTTCATTCTCTTCAACGTCATCTAAGTTCTCGACAATATTCCGTTTAATTACTTGCATCACATTTTCTTTTGTCATAACTGTCTCCTTATCCTTAGCATGAAAATTCATTTTATTTTGGTAGTTATATCACTTCCCTTCAGTGATATCAAGGTATCGCATCATAGAATTATCACGGAAAGGCAATCCGTTATCCACACTGATTATCTGACCGTTTACGGCATCCAGAAGCCCGCTGCAGAGGGCCAATACCGCCTTTCCGCACTGTTCCGGTTTCAATATCATGTCCGGTGAAACGCCGTTTTCCTTAAGAAATGTAAAAAACTCTTCACCGAATATCGCGCTAAACGATTCCGTGTCGACCGTGCCGAAACGAAGAATATTGACCCTGCTTCCGGTATCGAAGAGATGGACCGAGAGGTATTTACCGAAGAATTCCAAGAGGGCCTTGGATGCCGCGACGAAATCGTATCCGCGGTAAAAATGGTCCGGCCCATTGCTTGAAATTCCAATAATATGAGAGGGATACGAGTTGAATTTGGCTTCAATTTTACGAGTATATTCGATAAGGGGCCAGGAACTGTACTCGAGGGTTTTAAAAAACGATCGTTTTTTGTACTCCTGAATGGTCATGGTGCGGGCGGCGAATCCGACATTGCTGATAAAAAAATCGACGCGATCATCCGTTCGAGCGATGGTATCCAGCAGAGCGTCCGTATCTTCATCAACACTGACATCCGCCTGGATAAGGGTCGGTTTCTCGGCACCTACTTCGACAAATTGACGAACAATCTCTTCCTCCTCGGACGAGCCCCATTTATAAGTTAAGAAGAGCTTT
>CAZJBZ010000093.1:10988-13564 GCA_964543975.1 uncultured Spirochaetales bacterium | reverse complement strand
AATTTAAGGACTTATACTGCAAACAATTGTGGTTTGGGAAATACCATATAGCCGCATTTTGAAATTTATTTAAAGGAGAGAAATTATGGGTAAAACATGCGCGGAAAAAATCTTCGATGAGCATATCATCGACAATCCGGACGACGAAGTTTTCGTATTGAGTCTTGATGCCGTTTTTTGTCACGAGATTACAACCCCGATCGCAATCAATGATCTGGTAGAACGCGGCAAGGACCGGGTTTTCGATAGCACCAAAATAAAGGCGGTTATCGACCACGTCACACCGGCGAAAGATTCAAAAACGGCAATGCAGGGGAAAATAGTACGAGACTGGGCCCGCCGGCACGACATTAAGGACTTCTACGATATTGGAAGAAACGGCGTATGCCACGCTCTCTTCCCTGAGCAAGGTTTTGTGCGCCCCGGTTATACCCTCATAATGGGCGATTCCCATACCTGTACACATGGAGCGTTCGGGGCCTTCGCCGCGGGAGTAGGAACGACCGACTTGGAGGTAGGTATTCTCAAAGGAGTATGCGCTTTCAAAAGACCCCGTACGTTGAAAATCACACTAACCGGAAAACTTAAGGCGGGAGTGTACGCGAAAGACGTCATTCTCTTTATTATTCACAAAGTAGGTGTCGGCGGCGCAACCAATAAGGTAATCGAGTTTACCGGGGACACCGTCTCAGATTTTTCAATGGAAAGCCGCATGACACTCTGTAATATGGCGGTCGAAGCAGGCGGAACTTCGGGTATTTGCGCGCCGGACGCGAAAACGGTCGACTATCTTTGGCCGTTTATCCGGAACGAGTACGCATCGAAAGAAGAAGCATTGAAAGCATACAGGCGGTACCTCCCCGACCCTGATGCACATTATGATGACGATATCGAAATCGACGTCTCTGAAATCGAACCTTTGGCTACCTTTGATTATAAGCCGGACCGCGTGAAAACAGTCGAAGAGCTGGAAGGCACAGCGATCGATCAAGTCTATATCGGATCGTGTACAAACGGAAGGATCGAAGATTTGGAAATAGCGGCCGAAGTATTGAAAGGAAAAAAAATTACCTCAGCCGTTAGGGGTATCGTTTCTCCGGCCACACCGACGGTATACAACGAGGCGTTGAAACGGGGCATTATTCAAACATTCATGGATTCAGGATTCTGTGTTACGAACCCCACCTGCGGTGCCTGCTTGGGGATGAGCAACGGAGTTTTAGCGGAAGGCGAGGTGTGCGCATCGACAACAAACAGAAATTTCTACGGAAGGATGGGGAAAGGCGGAATGGTCCATCTCATGAGCCCGGCCACTGCCGCAGCGACGGCACTTGCGGGTCATATCACCAATTCTCCTCTTTATAAGGAGCAAAATAGATGAAACATTTTGAAGGCAAAGTACTCTTTCTCGACCGTTCCGACATAAATACCGACGAAATAATTCCGGCAAAATACCTCACGGAAATATCAAAGGATGCATTGCAACCTTTTCTTTTAGAGGACCTGAAGCTGGAGGGGTTCAATCCCAAAACGGATTTGGAAAAAATCGGCGTCATCGTTACCCGAGAGAACTTCGGCTGCGGCTCTTCGAGGGAGCACGCCCCGTGGGCACTCGAGGCAAACGGAATCAATGTTGTTCTCGCCGAAAGTTTTGCTCGAATATTCCGACAAAATATGTTTAACTGTGGTATGCTTGCCGTTGAATTAGAGAAACAGGAAATCGACACCGTAATGACAACATTTGAGGGGACCGATTGTCAGGCGAAAGTCTCCCTGGAGTCCCGCCACGTCACCTTTTCCAACGCAACGAAAGAGCTGACTTTTTCTATCGTTCTCTCCGGCTTCGACATGGCACTGGTAAACGCGGGGGGATGGGTCGAATACGCTGATAAGCACTATTAAACGATTAGACAATGGTGAGGAGGGGAATGAAATGCCACAGATTGATCTGCCGTTAGAAGAACTGAAAGCCTACCAAGGTTCTACACCCCGGCCAAAAGATTTTGATCGGTATTGGGACCGCGCTTTGAGTGAACTCGAAGGTGTCGACCCCGATATCGAGAGAAAACCGAATAAGTTTCAAACCTCCTACGCCGAATGTTTTGATCTTTTTTTTACCGGACTGGAAGGAGCACGTATCCATGTGCTTTATTGTAAGCCAAGGGCCGGCTCCGGACAAAACCCGGCGCTTCTCCAGTTTCACGGTTATACGGGAAACGCGGGGGACTGGTTCGATAAATTACCGTACGCGGCAGCCGGCTTCAGCGTCTTCGCTATGGACTGTCGAGGTCAGGGAGGATATTCCGAAGTATCTTCCGGTTTTCTCGGAACTACTTTTCTCGGTCACATCGTGAAGGGCCTGGAAGATTCACCGGAAAAGATGTCGTACAAATATATCTTTCTCGATACCGTACAGCTGGCGCGCGTCGCTGCTTCGATGGAAGAGACCGATATCGCCCGTATGGCCACATTTGGCGGGTCCCAAGGCGGGGCCCTCTCTATTGCCTGTGCCGCCCTGGTCCCGGGAATAAAAAAATGCGCCGCTATGTTTCCCTTCCTCGCCGATTATAAACGAG
>CAZJBZ010000093.1:0-10978 GCA_964543975.1 uncultured Spirochaetales bacterium | reverse complement strand
GTTTGGGAGCTTGACCTCGGGAAGCAGGCGTATCAGGAGATAACGACCTTCTTTAAACGGTTCGATCCGGAGCATAAAAGAGAAGAGGAGATTTTTACCCGGCTCGGTTACATCGATATACAGAATTTGGCACCCCGCATAGAGGCGGACGTCTTGATGTGTACAAATCTTATGGATGAGATTTGCCCGCCGTCGACCCAATTCGCCGTTTTCAATAAAATTCGATCACAGAAAGAGATGATGGTCCACCCCGATTTCGGACATGAAGAAACGCCTTACTTTCGAGACGCGGCATTTCAGTTTATAACAAGGCCCCTAATACGCGGCACTTAACAGTGTTGCCGGAATCATTTTAGGTAGTGCCGCGGACCATTACCGAAGAAAATCCAGAGCAAGAGCGCAAAGAGTAGTAATTCCGGCTTCCATGGCTTCATCGTTAAAATCGAAAGCGGGATTGTGAAGTTCAGGCGAATTTTCACCTAACCCGAGCCTGAGCAGTGCCCCCGGCACCTTATCAACGTAGTATGAAAAATCTTCCGCTCCCATGGTCCTTGGTATAGAAGACGATATCCATCGGTCTTCACCCACATACTTTTTGACCACCGTTTCGGCAAAATCCACCATACGTTCATCATTGACAAGAGGCATAAACTCTTCGATGTATTCATAGTGATAATCGGCCCCGCCTGCCGAACAGATACCGGCGGTTATCTCTTCAATTCTTCTTTTCAAATACTCCTTGTACTCCGGGAGAAAGTACCGTGTTGTGCCTTCTAAAAACACCTTCTCAGGAAGAACATTGTGCACTTCACCGCCCTGAAACTTACCGATGGATATAACCGCGGATTCGAGAGGATCGATGTTTCTGCTGACCACCGTCTGGAGTGCCTCTACCACCTGGGCGGCTATTACAATAGAATCGATACTTTTGTGAGGCCGGGCCCCATGGCCCCCTCTGCCCCGGATAACAATCGTGAATCGGTCCGTGGCCGCCATCATCAAACCTTTTCTGGTTGATAACGAACCGACAGGGAGTCCAATCCACCCGTGCAATGCAAATACGGCATCCGGTTTCGGTTCTTCATCAAGGAGACCCATAGAGACCATTTTCTTACCGCCGCCGATCCCCTCTTCAGCCGGTTGAAAAACAAACCGTACCGACCCGTTGAAAGAATCGCGCAGCCGGTGAAGTACCGTTACCGCCCCCAGAAGCATGGCTGTGTGTCCGTCATGGCCGCAGCTATGCGCCTTCCCTTTAACCGTCGATTGCCACGCTTTACCCGATTCTTCCGTCAACGGCAGGGCGTCCATATCGGCGCGGAGAGTGATATTCTTACCGGCGGAAGAGCCGGTTGCTTTCCCGCCTGCCGTACCAAGGACCAACCCTACTGTGTCGGTTTCGATATACGGTGCCCGGTAGGAAATCCCGTTTTGGTCCAGCCACGATCGTATCAATGCAGCCGTGTTTTTTTCTTGAAACCGAAGTTCCGGATTCAGGTGGATTTTATGACGCAACTCGATTAATCCTGGAATACAGGAGACAATCTCCTCTTTCAGTTCCGTTTGAGAAATGGTCCGTTTCTGCATGTTTGTCCTTCTTCTTTTATCGGATTTTATTCTGCCACCGTGCCGAAGTAATTTTCTATCGCGCTCCAAAAGGTATCGGGGGTTATCTTCCCTTTTAAAAAGAGAGTGAGAAGTTTTCGAATATCATCGGGAAATTTTGCCCAATATTTCTCCGGCCAATCAGGAATTTCCTCTTGCAGCTTTACCTGTTCCGATCCGCTCATCGTTCCCGCCGAATAGGCGAGAAATTGTCTAATCATGGTCAACAGCACGTCTTTCGGAAGCGATGTTGCGGCTCTTTCACTTCTTTGCGCGCTCGTTTGCTCGTCCGGTACCCACGCATTGAGCAGCTGTTCAACCTCATGCTCCGAAATTTCGGGGGCTTCCTGCTTGATCTTTTCCGCCACAAAGTTTCTTACCATCCCCCGAATTTGTTCAACCGACGCTCCAACCTGTTTGTTTATCTGCGAACTCATCTGTCGGGCCATCTTTTCAGGGTTCATTTTGTCGTACCCATGGGCCGTATCCTCAAGTCTGCGTTTAATCGCTGAGATAATGATTTCCATTTCCGGATCGGTTGCCTTATTGAGAATAAAATCGACAATTTCATAGACAGATTGATTACTCATAATGAGTTGGCCTTGTTCACGTGCCTCGATTGTTTATCAGTATAGTAGTCACTTAATCGTTCTGTCAATGAACGCCTACTCTCGAATCTTCTCGGATTTTTGAAAGGAGGGGCAGTGCATGCCCAGAGAGCGAAAAACAACGATACTTGGTAATCGTTTTGATTTAATGCCGAAAATCGAACACGCCCTTGGAAACGAAGGGTCCCACGAAACGGAAAAAAAACGGCATTGGAGACAATTCGGGGCCTTATGCTGTTGATTTTTCGTGTTTTTCTCAGTGAACATAGACGGTGACCATTAAGAAAAAAGCATTGTCACATTTACGGTCCCGAAAATCGAGAGTGCGATAAGCGATACGACGGCCAATATTTTAATTAAAATGTCCAGGGCCGGACCGACGGTATCTTTGAGAGGGTCTCCTACAGTGTCCCCTATGATCGCCCCTCTGTGGGCGAGGGACCCCTTCCCTCCATACCGTCCTTTTTCAATGAATTTCTTCCCGTTGTCCCAGGTCCCGCCCGCGTTTACCGCGTAGAGTGCCACTACCACCCCGGTAAAAAGAGAACCGATGATGAGCCCTCCGACAAAATCCGGTCCTAAGAGTAAACCGGCGATGATGGGAATTACAATAGCGGTCAACGCCGGACCCTTCATGCTCTGAACGGCACCAAGAGAAGATATTTCGATACACTGACGGTAATCCGGTTTGCCGTCACCCCTGAGAATGGACGGATCAATTTTCAATTGGCGGCGTACTTCAAGCACCATACGCCGAGCGGCATTGGCTACCGATTCCATGAGAACACCTGAAAAATGAAACGGCAGCGCGGCCCCAAGCAATCCGCCGGCTAAGGTGAACGGATTAAGGATATTCAGAATGAGGGAGCCCTCGCAGATATTCCCCCCGCCCAATCGAGAGTAGAGATAGGCAGAAAAAAGAGAAAGCGTAGCAAGGGCGGCACTTCCGATAGCATACCCTTTGGCGATCGCGTCAATGGTATTCCCTATGCTGTCGAGTCGGTCGGTAATATTTCTTACGTCATCACTCAAGTCGGCCATTTCGCAGATTCCGCCCGCATTGTCGATAATCGGGCCGAATGTATCGACGGATATGGTGGATGCCACAAAAGAGATCATCCCTATAGCAGCTAACGCAATTCCGTAAGCACCGGCGATTGAGTTGGTAATCAGAACCACGGCAGACAAGACGGCCAACGGGTACGTGACCGATTTAAATCCGCAGGACATTCCCTGAATAATGGTCAAAGCGGCGCCCTCTCTGGAAGCTTCAGCGGTTTTTTGAGTAGGAGAGTATTCGTAGCTGGTATAGCGCTCCGATAGTCTTCCGATACCCATTCCCGTGAGAATACCGAGCGTCGTGCAGATCCAGGGAGTTATGAGTCCTAATTTAAAATTAAGCAGTCCAAAATCGGCCCCATAAAAAACGATCAACGTGGCGATGAGGCCGAAGAGTATGGTTGTACCTCCGGCAACGGTGGTGGTCCGGAGAAGCTCTCTATAGAGATCGGTTTTCATCTTCTTTACCGAGAGGAAGACAATACCGATTATGGAGGAGATCAAACCGATGGAAGCAAAGAGAAGCGGAAAAGTGAACATCCGAATTATGGTGTCGTGATCGATCTCTTCCTGCGTACCTGCTACGGAAAGAAACATGTACGAAGCCAAGATAACACTTGAGATGAGTGCGGCAACGTAGCTTTCCATGATATCGGCGCCTAACCCCGCGACATCCCCCACATTATCCCCAACATTATCAGCAATGGTCGCCGGATTTCTAGGATCATCCTCCGGAATACCGGTTTCAGCCTTTCCAACCAAATCGGCCCCTATGTCGGCGGCCTTGGTATATATTCCCCCGCCGACCCTGTTATAGAGGGCAACAACCGAACAACCCAAGGCATAACCGGCTACGGTCATTGCAAAAGGGATGAAAGGAATGCCAAGCCAATTTGAATGGATATGCAAGGCATCTACAGTAAATTGCCCTAAAAAAACTCCGAAAATAAGGTAAATGCCGCCCAAACCGAGCAAGGCGAAACCTCCAATGCTCAGCCCGATAACGCTGCCGCCTTTGAAGGCGGTTTTCAGGGTCTGGAAAATATCGTTGCTCTTCCTGGCCACATTAGCGGTTTTAACATTAGCAACGGTTGCAATCCTGATGCCGACCGAGCCCGCTAAAATACTCATAACCGCGCCTAAGATAAATGCAACACCCGAACTCCATGAGATAACGACGGCAAGAACGGCGGCAAAGATAAAAATGCTTACCCGGACCGTACGATACTGGTATTTGAGAAAGGCCCAGGCTCCTTCTCTAATGGCTAACGCGACTTCCCGCATCAAATCGGTCCCTGAATCGATCCGCCTCACCTGAATATAAATAATACGCGCCGCAAGAAAAGAAGCGATGATAGCTGCGGCTATAAAGTAAACCATTATCCTATCCTATCAATGGAATATAAACAGTTCAACATCAGGGAACAGAGCAATTGTTCTGTATTATACCATGGGTTCTATTGATATCCGGTTAATTTTTCATTATTCTCATAGTAAGAGGTAATTGAGACACGTGCAAAAATCATCTTTTATGCCGTGTAAATTGAAAGAGGCACAATGAATATCTACTACTATTTGACCGTCTTCCCGATGGAGGCATTGATAGCTTCCCAATTAGACCCAACCTCGTTCGGATCGTACATGGCTACCGGCACCAAGAAAGGTTCGGCTGAAAAGCTTATTTTTATCGAAGTCGAGCAGTTTCAAAGCGATTTCTTCGATTGGGAGTACGCGGCCCAACGATGCATGCCGCACCAAAACGGAGACCCGAAAGCATCGGTTTACCTCTCCGTTTATCGTACGCTTGAACATACTCCTCTTACCGTTTTGAAATCACTTTTTTTGACGACGCAGGACGGACGGACCCTGGAATTGCCGCGATGTAAGTATACTCCGCCGGTCCATGAACGGAAATATTTTATTTATAAGGAGCTCTGCCCTCTCAACCTTCTAGTGGTGAGCAGCCTGGATCCTCTTCAATTTCCTCAGTTCCTTACAACCGGGGAGAGTAAGGTCTGGGTCCCGAAATTGATTTTTACCGATTTGAAACAGGCACTATTCAAAGATTCGGATTATACAGGGCACATCGGCCTTTGTTTAAGAGGAAAAAAAGAACATTTCGAAGAGTGCCTCCGGGAGATCGTGACCACGCCTGCAAAACCGAACAAAATTTTAGATCGTTCCCATCTAGAATCGTTTTCCTACCAGGTTATCGAAAACGGGCTCTATATAGGAGACGGCGAGCATTTAGTATTTTATAAAATGAAAAGCGAAGCGGAATTACGAAGCGACCATCGGGATTGGGCAAAATCCGCAATGATCATATAACACATCGTATGTACGAATATACCAAAACAGTTCAACAAAGAGCATTTCTAATAACCTTACAATATCCTGAAACTACGAAAAAAGAGGCCGAAACCCATCTTCATGAGTTGGCACATCTCTGTAAAACCGCCTCTTTACAAATTTGCGATCAAAAGATCGTTTCACTCAAATATCCTCATTCACGGTTGCTGCTCGGTTCCGGAAAAACCTCTGAAATAGTTGAAGCGGCCCACGAGGCGCATGCCGACATGATCGTTTTTGACGACGATCTAACCCCCGCGCAGCAGCGCAATTGGGAACAGACGGCCAAACTGACGGTCATCGACCGTAGAGAAGTGATCCTGGAAATCTTCTCACTCCACGCGGGAACAAAGGAATCGGCGTTGCAGGTCGAACTTGCACAATTGGAATACTCGTTACCTCGTTTAAAACGGGCATGGACCCACCTCTCACGGCAGCGGGGCGGCGCCAAAGGGACGAGAGGAGAAGGCGAGACGCAGCTGGAAATGGACCGGCGGCGGATTGAAACCAGGATCACAAAAGTAAAAAAAGAACTTCTCTCTCTAACGCGCAACCGTGCGACACAGCGAAAACAACGCAAGTCCGTGCCGGTCCCTACCGGCTCCTTTGTCGGATATACCAATGCCGGTAAATCATCGCTTCTCAACATCCTCACCGGCTCTCACGTCCTTGTGGAAGATAAGCTTTTTGCCACTCTTGATCCCACCACACGCAAGATCAGTGTACCAGGCATCGGTCGTATTTTGATGACCGATACTGTAGGGTTTATCAGAAAACTACCCCACACCTTGGTAAACGCCTTTCACTCAACATTGGAAGAAACGCTTCTCTCGGATTTTCTGGTCCATGTTCTCGACGCGGCCAATCCGGAAGTGGATGAACAGTATGCTACTACTCTCAAGGTGCTCAAAGAGTTGAACGCCGATGAGAAACCGATAATAACGGTCTTCAATAAAGTTGATTCCTGCAAAGATGCGATGCACATTGAAATGCTGCGATTAAAATATCCGGATGCTCTGTTTGTATCGGCTAAAACAGGGGAAGGGCTGGAAGAATTGGTGAAGTTTATAAGAGAGACAGTCTCGATCAACCTTACAATAACCAATTTTAGTCTACCGACAAATAGATATGATATCGTCGCCTATCTCTATCGTACAGGGAACGTCATCAGTGAACGACACGTCGATCATCGCATTGAGCTGGTCGCCGAGGTAAATTCAAAGATTCAGAATCAACTTCATCAGTTTGTCATCGATAGTTGACATATCCAACATTTTTGGTTTTTATTATCTTAATCGGACATCCCACGCTATGTGGAGGTTGAAAGAAAGTATACCGAAACCTACGGAGAACCTCCGATATACGCGGCAGCAGGAGGGTATGAAACAGACAACGGAGTTCTTTCGTAGGATTATAGAGAAAAGCTGAAATGAAAGAAAAGCCCCTTGATGAAATTACGATAGATTCCCTTCGCGCCGAATGCATTATCGGGGTCAATGAGTATGAACGCAATTCACCGCAACCGGTAATAATAACCGTCTGCCTGTTCGCTGATCTTATCAAGGCGTGTAAACAGGATGATCTCGACGACACGATCGACTACAGTGTGTTAACGGAACGGATTAAAACGACAGTTGCCGGCTCATCCTTCTACCTTATCGAACGATTGGCGGAACAGGTGGCGGAATTATCTCTCCAACACCCGAAAGTAAAACGGGTACACGTCACCTTGCGAAAGCCAAACGCGCTTCCGGACGCGGATTCGGCGGCGGTAACCATCGTCCGATCAAAGATCCACAGGTAAGAGCGATTCGAAAAGTAAGCTGTGGGAATTCACTATTTGACATAGTACTGCATCAATTGGATAAAATAGTAGATCTGCTTATAGACGGCGGCCATCTGCTTTTTCAGGTCCTTCTCGAAGGCAGCTTCCAATTCTTTCCAATTGAGGACAAGCTCATGGTTTTTTTTCGAATAATCGTCGATGGTCTGTTTGAGGGTCTTTGCAACAGTAATCAAACTTTGGGCCGATTCGCGGATTAAAAGAACGGCTTTCTCATTCACTTCTTTCAGTTGTTGTTTAAGGACGGTAATGCTATTTTGATCTCTATCTGAACGGTGGGCCAGGGTTTTCAATTTCGATCCCGCCTCTCCTTCCTCGGATACGGATTCATCAAACTTCAGGACCTTATCCGAAACAACCAAGAGGTTATGGAACGATTCCGATAATTGATTCGATGAAATATTGGTCGTCCACTGTCCTTTGATTAAAAGGGCATCGACCACCTCTTTCAGATCTTTTTTGACAAAATCGAGTAAAAACGCTTTTAAATAGTTCATCGGCGCGACATGGATGAATCCGGCACTCCTCTTTTTCGTGAAAGCGGCATTGGCCCTTTCCGTATAGAACTTCATACGAGAAACCGCCGATGTCCCAAAAACCAACTTCGCAAGTTTTTCTATTTGATTATTCCGCTTCTCTTGAAGCATCTTCTGAACCGTCATCTCCATCTGTGTCTTGAGCATCGTTAAATACGACTCTACAATTTTCTCCTGCGGCGGATACATCTTCACCTTATAATGAGGATCTTCATCGATATGCTTGATGATCAAAACCAAAATATTCGATTGCCGTATACTAACCAAAGATTTTACGATTTTTTCCCATTCTCCGCGGGAGATGACCTCTTGACCGCCCTTGTAGATTCGAAGCACATCGAACAATTTACCCCAATCAGTCTTCTCTTCGATAAGAGGAAGGATGGAGACAAAATCTTTGAGATCTTCCGAAATATACTCACCACTGATTGAATCGAAATTCGGAGAATAGGTAAAATTGCGATCGGGGAGACCGGAATCGAATTTCTTCAACAAAAAATAGTAATCAAAGTTGATAAGCTGCATAAAAATGAGGAAGAGCTTGTAAAGATCGTTGATCTCTTTTATCTTATTGCTGTCGAAAATCGAAAAAAAAGCGACCAGCTCTTCCTTTAATTCGGACGCAAGCTTTTTCAATTCGGTTTTTTCGGCCCTCTCTTTTATGGCGCTTTCGGTAAACCGCTCCATCATTACCCGCTGCTTCTCGTTGAGGAAACTCTCGATCATGATGGCTTTTAACGCCCCTGAGTTTTCCGCGTTTTCCAAAAGGACCGCGGCAGGTCCGGCAACTTTATAGACGCTGAAAAAGAACTTTGCCAGGTTCGGTTGTACTTCCTCACCTCTCGGCTTATAAAAACGATATCTCTGTTTCTTTAAATCTTTAGCGATCGCTTTCAGAAGCCGTTTTTTTTCCCTTTCCGGATCGCCTCCTCCGGTGAAAAGGGCAAGTATTTTATCGATGAAATTTTCACTCTGTGGCTTTTGCGTTTGAGGCGTTTTTTTCTTTTGACTGTCGTCCACAGCAGGTCCTTCCGTACCCATAGAAGTATCGTAGAGCATATCTTCACCCCTGTCAATTCTGACACGATCGTGATATGTATTCAAATATGGACATTTTAGCCTTGATGGAAGCGGAAGGCTTTCTTCACTCACAAGCAGCAGAAATCTCATCCGTCGTACCTTCCACCCATCGGAGAGAGAACGGACTACTCTGCAACTATACATATATCATCATGGGCGCCTTACCCTATTCGACTCGAAAAGCACCGATAGAATCGCCTACAAGCACCGGATCGAACGAACCTGAAAAATCGGGCGGTACAACGGGAACAATCGCGCCTTTCGGATGGAGGAATTATTATAGAGAAGCAATCGTAAAACTGAAACGGATAGCGCGTTCCATTAGGAATAAAACGAATAGAGAGAAACAAGACATCAGACTGTTCTCCAACTCCGAACTTCCGGAAAAAGAGTTGGCGGCCCGGTTAGGAGTCGGTTTTATCGGAAAAAACAGCCTTCTTATTACCAAATCTGTAGGCTCCCGCTGCGTTCTAGCCGGAATGCTGATCGCCGCGGAATGTTCTCTTTTCAGCCCCCTTCCTAAACCTGACCCGGTACCCGGAGGCTGCGGCAGCTGTACGGCTTGTATCGAAAACTGCCCGGTAAACGCGATCACCTCTCCCGGCCGCGTCGACCGCGCCTTGTGTCTGCAGAGTCTGGCGTCTCAAGCTGTAGAGTTGAAAACGCGTTCCATGGAAGCCTGGGGCAGAATGATTTACGGTTGTGAATACTGTCAGGAAGTTTGTCCATATAACGGCGCGGGCACGCTTGCTCCTCATGGACCTGTTCACGAAATCGGCGTGTTAGGGCCTGAAATCGAGCTCCGTCCCTTACTGACCCGCGGACCTGATAAAATCAAATCGATGTTTAAGAAATCGGTTCTTGATATGTCGTGGATCGACCCGATCGCGCTGCAACGCAACGCAATAATCGCCGCGGGACACGGAAAAAACACGGAACTGCGGCCGCTTATCAAAAAGTTTGAAGGTCATGCCCACCCCGCCCTGCGAAAAGCGGCGGAATGGGCGCTTATTATTTAAAAGGTAACTTCTACCTTTTCGTTCAATTCGACTTTGATACCGGGCACCTCATCAACAATCTCCTTCAACCCTTCAAGGGTCCCCGGATTGGTACGCGCCAGCTTCTTAAAGGTTTTTTCATCGCCTAAAATCTTTCCGAAATCCATCTCCATCAATGTAATTGTCGATCCGTCACGATACGTCGCATTCGTTTCGCGGATTTGCCCGTCTATAATAACTCTCATGCTGATTTTCATTTTCTCGTACATCTGCATCATCGCTTCCATTTCGCCTGTATCGGGCATCTCTTCCGCGTCCGCCTGCCCCTCGTCCCAGTCGGATTCACTCTCCTCAGGCTGCGGCAGAACTATCGTTAAGGAACGAGGATTACCTTTAGCGAAGGAAAAGGTAACAAACTCCAGCAGTTCTTCATCTTCATCTTCCCCTTCCTCCTCCATCCCCGAATCGGGAACATTGGCACCCGGATTTTGATTGATACGAAGTTTCGATATATCTGAAAAAGAGTATACCGATTTGTATCCTTCAAACGCGTCCCGTTCATACGGTTCCGCTGAAACAAAGGTAACACCTTCACCCATTTTTTCAGCATCCTTCTCCAGCTCTTCCTTGTCCATGAGCGAAAAACCATCTTCCCCCTCCGGACTCATACTCGCCAGCATGTGAAGAATATCTTTTTGCATAAGAAAGGTCTGTTCTACCGTTCCGCTTCCGTCAGGTTTTACAGTGATGACTGTTTCCATGTCTAAACAGCCCGAAAGAAGCAGTACGACCGTACAAACCGCTCCGATTAAGAGTACAGCTTTTCGATTGTTCTTCATTGTTACCCCCTTTTTTAAAAACAGTAGCTTTTTTTTCCCTGCCGGTCAATGAGGTATTGCC
>CAZJBZ010000092.1:0-13591 GCA_964543975.1 uncultured Spirochaetales bacterium | reverse complement strand
GTGGTAAGATGGGCCGAATTCTGTTTCGATTGGACCAGGTTGGAAGCAATTTTTTGTCTGATTTTTGACATTTTCACCCGGGTTTGCCTTTCCTCCGCGGAAGCCCGCTGCCGCTTCCCTGCCTCCGACACCCCCTCGGTAGAGGCCCCGAGCCGCGTTTCCGTCTCCCCCTTTTCCTCGGCCTTGGCGCGTGCCACATCTGCTTTTAAAATTCTACCTCCGTCCCCGGTTCCGGTTACATCGGCGGGTTCCAGACCGTACTGGGCCATGGCCCTCCTTGCCGATGGAGATGTGGGTGGATTTTCTGGGGACGGAGCAGATTCCGGGGCTTCCGCGTCGGTATCCACAACCGCTACCTGCTGCCCGACTTCAACCTCCGTCCCTTCTTCCACTTGAACTGAAACCACACCGCTTACCGGGGAAGGTACGGCCATGGTCGCCTTATCACTCTCAAGTTCGTAGAGGTCTTCCCCCTCTCTGACATATTCTCCGTCTTTTTTTATCCACGCTGAGATGGCCGCGGTCGAAACCGATTCACCGAAGGACGGGACGGTAATTTCTTCTTTCATATCATATCTCCTCAAATACCACTTTCCACTTTACGAGAAGGCATCTTCAACTATCTGCTGCTGCTCCCGCACGTGACGAGTGTAGAAGCCTGTTGCCGGACTCGCGCTCGCGGCCCTGCCGATATAGCGAATCGGAATCCCGCTATCGGAAAACCGTTCAAGTATGTACCGCCAGCCGCCACGATTACGGGGCTCCTCTTGCACCCAATAGTACGTTTCTACATTCGGGAACGCCTCCAGAACCGTATTGAGCTTCTGTTCCGGATAGGGATAGAACTGTTCAAGACGGATTACGGCACACTCCTTCTTATTTTTCTCTTCACGTGCCTCGTGCAAATCGTAATAGATTTTTCCGCTGCACAGAAGGACTTTTCGCACTCTGTTCGCATTTACATATTCATCACCTATGA
Organism: uncultured Spirochaetales bacterium; assembly: GCA_964543975.1. Lineage (GTDB taxonomy): Bacteria > Spirochaetota > Spirochaetia > SPDA01 > CAZJBZ01 > CAZJBZ01. Next base: position 12,612 of record CAZJBZ010000092.1, on the reverse strand, counting down.
CTTCTTCGAAATTCCCCGATGTGAAATGCTCCGTTTTCGAGACCGCCGATTTATGACGAAGAAGACTTTTCGGTGCCATGATAATAAGCGGTTTTTTCACCACACGCTTCATCTGTCGGCGCAGCACATGAAAATATTGGGCAGGTGTGGTTAGATTGCAGACCTGTAAATTGGATTCGCCGCAGAGGTGGAGGAATCGGTCCAAATAGCCGTAAGAATGTTCCGGTCCCTGTCCTTCGAATCCGTGAGGCAGCAGCATGACAAGCCCCGATAAACGGTCCCATTTGGATTCGGAAGCTGCGATATATTGATCGATCATCACCTGTGCCCCGTTGGCGAAGTCTCCGAACTGCGCCTCCCAGAGAGTAAGCATCTCCTTTTGAATGAGAGAATAACCGAACTCAAACCCTAAGACCGCCATTTCGGACAGGGGGCTGTCGTATACGATAAACTCTCCCTGCCGGTCGCTCAGATGTTTCAACGGAATGTAGGAAACCGGCTGTTCTGAGGATGTATCCCACCATACCGAATGGCGATGAGAAAAGGTCCCACGAGAGGAATCCTCACCACTCAAACGGATTGAAGTTCCGTCCAGCAGCAAGCTTCCGAATGCTATCGCCTCTCCGGTACCCCAGTCGATTTCCCCCTCCCCCTCGATCATCGTTTCTCGTCGGGAGATGATCCTCCTCAATCTGGAGTGAACGGTAAAATCCTGCGGAACGGAGGTCAGACCGGTAACAATGTGGCGAAGCGTCTCTTCCGAAATCGCCGTTTCTACACGCTCCGTTGCTGTCTCGGACAGTGGAGAATTTTGCACCCCGCCGGCTTTTCGGGGGCCTTGCGTCTTTTTCGTTTTCTTCGGTCCGGATTCCAAAGCCCCATTAAGCTCTTGATGATAATGCTTTTTAAACTCCTCCTGCTCCTCGGAAGAAAAAACACCGCTTTCCTCAAGTGTCTTACCGTAGAGAGCGGTCACGCCGGGGGATTGATCGATCAATGAATACATCCACGGGTGGGTAAACGAGGGATCGTCAGCCTCATTATGGCCGTATTTTCTGTAGCAGAAGATATCGACAATCGCGTCATAGCCGAATTTCTGACGGTAGTCGAAGGCGAGTTCCATCGCGCGCAGGACATATTCCGGTCTATCACCGTTTACATGAAAAACAGGGACCGGAAGGGCTTTCGCTATATCGGTCGGGAAAAAGGTAGAACGAAGATCGCGGGCAGCCGTCGTAAAGCCGATCTGATTGTTGACGATGATATGAATAGTGCCTCCCGTTTCATATCCCTTTAACTTCGAAAGATTGAACGTTTCAGCAACCGTACCCTGCCCTGAGAAAGCCGCGTCACCATGAATTTGGACGGCCATCACCTTCTTTCTCGTTTTGTCCCCCTTTAATCGCTGCAGGGCCCGGGTTTTCCCCTGGACTACCGGATCGACGGACTCCAAATGGCTCGCGTTCGAAACCAGATCGATATGGGTCCGGGTCCCGTCTTCGTTTATATGGTCCTTATCGTAACCGAGATGGTACTTCACGTCGCCGCTCTCTCCGTAGGTGGGAGATTCGTCTGTATGCTCAAATGTTTCGAAAATCTGCTCGAACGGTTTATCGATTATGTTGGCAAGAACGTTGAGACGTCCCCTGTGGCTCATCCCGAGGACGATCTCCTGAAAACCGCGCGAAGCCGCAAGGTCGATAAGATAGTGGAGAGCAGGCAGCAACACTTCGCTGCCTTCGAGTGAGAAACGTTTCTGGCCGACAAAATGGGAATGCAGAAAATTTTCAAACTCCAACGCCTTGATCAGATCTTCCTGGGTCTTTCTCTTCTGCTCATCCGACAACCGGGGCCGGTTGTTTCCCTCTTCGATCTGCCTGATGAGCCATTTCCTGATCGGTTTGTTTTGAATAAAGAGAAATTCCACTCCCATAAAAGAGCAGTACACCTGCCGCAGCGTATCGATGATGGCGCTGAGCCGGCCCGTGGAGGGCTCCAGATATTTGCTCGAAACAAACTCGGAATCCATGTCCTCTTCGGAAAGGCCGAACTCCTTTAAGGAGAGGGATTCATAGTTTCCTTCGATGGTTTTATACACATACCACAACTCTTTCGGCATATAACCGTGAAGCGGATTTATGTCCGCGTGGATATAACCGACATCTCTATAGGCCCAGATCAAACTGTTGACCCTTCCCTGTTTATATGTGTATGAACCCGCGGCTGAGGTTTCTACCGAGGGAGATTCCGTCGGCGTACCGGTCTCATCTCCGTCAAAATCTTCAAAAAAACGCTGCCACTGTTCGGGGACGGAGGTCCGATTCCGCTTCCACTCTTCGTAAAGCGCCTCGGCATAAGAAATATTTTCAATATTAATACTGTTTTTGATGTCGTCGCTCATGGTTCCTCATCTAACATGATCGGTGCTACCGGGCCGTTCCTTCAAAACAGGTCTTTCGATCGCTGATTTCAGTGCGCCGGAGGTCCCAGCTATTGCCGATAGGTTCGGCTTCGTTACAGTTTCCGTCGAAGAAGGTCCGGGATCTGTTCGGGACTGTCCGCGACAGGGACCCCTGCCTCCGTTAAAGCCTTGATTTTTGATTTCGAAGAACCTTTCCCTCCGGTAATGATCGCTCCCGCGTGTCCCATCCGTTTTCCTTCGGGTGCGGTCTTTCCTGAGATAAACGCGGCAACCGGTTTCGTTATGTTCTCACCGATATATTCGGCGGCAAGTTCTTCTTCTTCCCCGCCGATTTCTCCGATGATGACCATACCTTCGGTTTCGGAATCTTCTTCGAACAACCGTAAAATATCGATAAAACCGGAACCCACGATAGGGTCACCCCCGATTCCGACAACCGTGGACTGTCCCAATCCTTTTTTCGATAAATTATAGACAACTTCATAAGCCAGGGTCCCGCTCCTCGAAATAACGCCGATCGATCCGGGGGTGTGGACTTTCACAGGCATGATGCCTACCTTGCACTTACCGGGAGAGATAAGTCCGGGACAGTTCGGACCGATCAATGTAACGCCTTTTGATTTCACATAGTGGTAGTTCTCGATCATTTCATTGACCGGTATATGCTCGGTTATGCAGACAATGAGAGGGACACCGGCATCAGCCGCCTCACGAACCGCCGCGCTCGCAAACCGTGCCGGTACGAAAATGACCGAACAGTCCGCTCGGGTCGATTCGCGGCATTCCTTGACCGTATTGAAAACGTGCAATCCTTCGACGAGTTCACCCCCCTTTCCGGGGGTCACACCACCGACGATTTGTGTCCCGTCATGCCGCATTGCGGCGGCATGAAACGAGCCGTCTCTGCCGGTAATGCCCTGTACCATTACCCGTGTGTTTTCATCGATTAAAATACTCATGACTTCTATCCGTTCCCCTTTGCCAGATCAATAATCTGCTTAACAGCCGTATCCAGCGTTTCAACCGCCGTAAGGCCGGCATCTTGTAGTATCCTCCGTCCCTCTTCATCGTTGGTCCCGATAAGCCGGATGACGATCGGGACGGTAAGATCAATTTCTTCGCGGGCCATTACAATACCTTCCGCGATGTCGTCGCATCGGGTTATTCCGCCGAAAATATTGAACAGCACACCTTTTACTTTCGGGATACCGACGATAACTTTCAACGCGGTCAATACCTTTTCGGGGTTCGAACTTCCGCCAACATCGAGAAAATTGGCCGGCCGCGAACCGTACAATTTGATCATGTCCATGGTTGCCATGGCCAGCCCCGCGCCGTTAACAACACAGCCGATGTCGCCGTCCATGCTGATAAAATGGAGCCCCGCCTTCCGGGCCTTCAACTCATCGGAGTCGAACTCCTCAATGTTTCTGTACTTTTCCAATTCCGGATGGGCGGAAACCGCGTTATCGTCAAAATTGATTTTTGCATCCAAAGCGACCAGTCTGCCTCCTTCGATTTCCGCCAGCGGATTTATCTCCACAAGAGAACAGCCTTTATCAATGAAGAGGTTGTAGAGACTACCGACAATCTCTCTTCCTTGATCGACTAACCCTTTCTTTTTGAAAACGTCGGTTGTTACACCGGTTACATCTTCTTCAGCCAATCCGGAAAAAGGACCGGCCCACGTCCGTACAATCTTACCAGGCTCCTTCACTGCAAGCTCTTCAATATCCACCCCGCCGGAAGAGCTCGCCATAAGCGTTATCTTCTTCTCCCTCCGGTCAACGGTCAATCCGAGGTAATACTCCCGTCCGATTGCAGCGGCTTTCGTTACGAGCAGCTTGGTAACGGGAAGCGATTTTATCGTCAATCCGAAAAGTTCTCTCGCCGTCGATAACGCTTCATTGAAAGAGTATGCCAATTTAATACCGCCCGCCTTCCCTCTGCCTCCCGTTAACACCTGGGCCTTTAAAACCACGGGAAAACCGATCCTCTTCGCCGCTTCAGCCGCCTCCTTAGCCGATTGGACCGTTTCGCCGGGTAAGGTGGGAATACCGTACTCTTCAAACAGCTCTTTTGCCTGATACTCATGTATTTTCATGATGCGCCTTTATCTCCCGTTTGGTTTCATTGATGATTTTCGTAATTTTAATCCCGCGCGGACACACCCTTGTGCATTGAAAATGGTTTTCGCACGACCACACGCCGTTTTCGGTATCCAGCGCATCCAATCGCGGGACAAGCCCTTTGTCCCGCGAATCTTTTGTAAACCGTGCGGCCTGGATTGAGGCGGCCGGGCCGATAAACTCCGGTTTTGTATCCGGTACCGGACAGGCGGAATAACAGGCGGAGCAGAGAATGCATTTGGTCGGATCATCAAACCGTTGTCTTTCATCCTGAGATTGATAATACTCTCCCGTTTCCGGTGCCGGCACTTTCGGCATAAAATAGGGAGAGACCGCTTTATATCGATCGAAAAACTTTGTTTGGGCCACCATGAGATCTCTCTGAACGGGGAGATGTTTCAGCGGTTCGATTCGGATCGTATTCTCATTTTCCCTTATAACATCCTTAACCAGCGTTTTACAGGCCAGCCGCTCCTTTCCGTTGATTATCATGGCGTCGGAACCGCAAACACCGTGTGCGCAGCTTTTTCGAAACGCAAGAGTGCTGTCTTGTGTTCTCTTGAGCGTCAGCAGGATGTCGAGCACCCGTTCGGTCGGTTCGGCAGCGGTGGTGTAGGTTTTAAAAACCGGTTCGGCGTCCGTTTCAGGATTGTAACGCTTTATCTCTACAGTTATTGTCATCTCCGCGCTCCTTTAAGCCTCCCTCAATAGACCCTCGGTTTCGGCTCGAACCTGGTAATGTCCACATCCTGATACATGATTGAGACCTTGCCTTCGCCGAGACGGGCAAGCGTATGCTTCAGCCAACGGTCATCGTCCCTTTCGGGGAAATCTTCCCTCGAATGGGCGCCTCTGCTCTCCTCACGGTTCAGGGCCGACTCCACCGTTATCAGTGCACAGTCAAGAAGGTTTCGGATCTCAAAAACATCGAGCAGTTCGGTGTTGAAGGTACTGCTCGAATCAGTCAGGTTCAGTTCCTTCTGCCGTTCTCTCAATTCAGTGACCATCTGTACGGCGCGCTTCATGCCCTTAGCGTTTCGATAAATGCCGACTCCTTCCATCATTGACGACTGGAGCGCGTTGTAAAGCTCTTCAATCGTGACCGATGTTTGCGGAGCCCGGCCATCCTTCCGGTTTGCAAGTTCTCGATTGATCGGTCCATCATAGCCGGAGGGCAGTGGAGGCAAATCCGCCGAACGGACAAACTCGGCGATATCTTTACCGGCACGACGGCCGAAAACGATCAGGTCCACCAGGCTGTTCGTTCCCAGCCGGTTCGCTCCGTGGACGGAAACGCAGGCGCACTCGCCCGCAGCGTATAACCCCGGATACTCATCGACGGCGGTTTTTACCCGTCCGTGAATATCGGTGGGAATACCTCCCATTCCATAGTGGGCGGTCGGCTGTACGGGGATCGGCTTTTCCGAGGGATCAACATCCAGATAGGTGCGGCAGAAATCGGCAATATCGGGCAGTTTTTTTTCAATAGTTTCCTTACCCAGATGGGTGGCATCCAAAAAAAGGTAATCATCGATCTTTCCGTCACCCCGGATACCCCTCCCTTCCGATATTTCGGTCATCATGGCCCGGGCAACCATGTCTCGAGGGGCAAGATCGAGCAGGGTGGGAGCGTACTCTTCCATAAACCGGTTTCCGTCCCTGTTTCGGAGTATTCCGCCTTCTCCCCGAACGCCTTCGGTAATCAGAATCCCCATCCCCCTGATTCCTGTGGGATGAAACTGGAAGAATTCCATATCCTCAAGGGGAATTCCAGCCCGTGCGGCAATCGCGGGTCCGTCCCCGGTGTTGGCGTGTGCGTTTGAGGTCACCTTGAACATCCTACCGAATCCGCCGGTGGCAAACAGGACCGCTTTGGCCCGGAAAAGGTGCAATTCTCCGGTGGTAAGTTCAAGGGTGAGAACCCCGCAGCATCGGTTTCTATCCATTACAAGATCGACGACATGGAACTCGTCGAAAAAGTGGACATCGTTTTTAACGCACTGCTGATAGAGAGTTTGCAGGATCATATGTCCGGTCCGGTCGGATGCGTAGCAGGACCGACGTACGGCGGCTTCACCGAAATTTCTCGTGTGCCCGCCGAACCGCCTCTGATCGATCTTCCCTTCGGGTGTTCTGCTGAACGGCAGTCCCCTGTGTTCCAAGTCGTAAACCGCACGCACGGCCTCCTCGGCCAATACCAGCGCGGCAGTCTGGTCGACTAGATAATCGCCTCCTTTAATGGTATCGAAGGCGTGCCACTCGGTCTTGTCCTCTTCCAGGTTCCCTAACGCCGCTCCAATCCCGCCCTGCGCCGCTCCGGTATGGCTTCGCATCGCGTACAGTTTAGAGAGGACGGCGGTTTTCGCCGTTTTTCCCGCTTCAAGCGCGGCATATAAACCGGCGCCTCCGGCGCCGACGATCACCGCGTCATATTCATGGATCACATTGTGCTCCTTTCACCGATTATCATCCCCGCCTTCGGCTATCTCATCGCCAGATTCAAAGCTCCTCCGGCCAAGAGCATCTCTCTGTGTCTGTCGGATACATCGAGATAGGTAACGACTTTTTCCCTTCCTCTATATATCGGGATCTCTTTTACCCGTTTCTCGAGCAAGCTCCGAACTTCTCGAATGGTGATCGTGTCCCCCTGTTGTATCTTTTCATAATCAGCAGGGTCGGCAAACTCCAACGGAAGAATCCCAAAATTGATTAAATTGGATTTATGGATCCTGGCGAAACTTTTCGCTATTTTTACTTTGATCCCCAGATACCTGGGGGCCAACGCCGCATGCTCACGTGAAGACCCTTGTCCGTAATTTTCTCCCCCGACGATGACCCCCGTACCTGCTTTTTTCGCGCGCGCGGGGAACGTCTCATCGATAACATCGTAGACAAACTCGCTTATCTTGGGAATGTTGCTTCGAAAGGGGAGGACCCTGGTCCCCGCCGGCATAATGTGATCGGTGGTAATATTATCCCCGACTTTCAAGACGACTTCCCCTTCGAACTCATTTTCAGGAGCATCGAAAGCGGGAAACGGTTTTATATTCGGTCCCCGGATAATCCGAACTTCCTTCGTCTTTGGCGCGGGTTCGATAATCCACTGCGGATTATGGGAAAAACGGTCGGGATATGGTATTTTCGGCTTGTCCCCGAGGGTCCGGGGATCGGTTATTCGTCCGTTTAAGACCGAAGCGGCTGCCGTTTCGGCGGAGGCAAGATAGACGTGCGCGTCCGCGGTCCCGCTTCTGCCCTTAAAATTCCTGGGGAACGTCCGCATGGAGTTGGCTCCGGTAGCGGGCGCCTGTCCCATACCGATACACCCGAGACATCCCGCTTCGCAGATTCTCGCCCCGGCGGCGATCAGTTTCCGCAAACCGCCCATCTCCATAACGTTCTCTAAATCCTGACGGCTTGGAGGATTAATATCGAAATCGGTCGACGGATGCTTTATTTTCCCGTCTAAGACTTCCGCGGCGACCATGAAATCCCTGTAACCGCCGGAGGCGGATGAACCGATAATGACCTGCTGAAGTTCGACATCGCTTAACTCCGCCGCCCGTTTTACATTGTCCGGACTGTGAGGGCAGGCCACAAGCGGTTCCAAAGCGGAAAGATCGATTTCGGTGACCATATCGAACGAAGCGTTTTCATCGGTTTTTAATTCCTTCCACTCTCCGCCTCTGCCGTTTCGTTCCAAATATTCTTTCGTTATCTCATCGGAAGGGAATATGCCGGCCGTAAGCCCCATATCCACCGCCATATTGGCAATCATGGCGCGGTCGGGTATTCCTAAACTCTCGACCCCCGGTCCGTAAAACTCCATGATTTTCCCGATACCGCCTTTTACCGAATACTTACGGAGGAGAGACAATATCAGATCTTTACCCACAACCCAGGGAGGCAGTTCCCCTTTTAAGTAACATCCCCAGATTTGCGGCGTCGTGATGTAGTACGGTTTCCCCGCCATCGCCATCGCGACCTCGACGCCTCCCGCGCCCATCGCCAGCATGCCGATGCATCCGCCGGTGGTGGTATGACTGTCCGAACCGAGCAACGTCTTCCCGGGAACACCGAACCGTTGCCTGTGAACGTGGTGTGAGACACCGTTGCCGGGCGGAGAAAGTTTTACCCCGTATTTCGCAGCCGCTGATTGAAGGAAACTGTGGTCATCGGCGTTTTTAAAGTCGGACTGAATAAGATTGTGATCGATATAACTGACGGCCACTTCCGGTTTAACCCGATCGATACCGAGCGATTCAAACTCTAAGTAAACCATTGTTCCGGTAGCGTCCTGGGTCAGCGTCTGATCGATTGTAAGCCCGATTTCCTGCCCGGGCGACAGTTTCCCTTCGATAATATGTTCGCTGAGCAACCGTTCGGCGATACTCCCTTTCATCTTCAGCCTCCCCTCTTATAAAAGTATTATATATTTTATCATAATTGTCAATTTTCTTCTCTCTTCGCGGACAATTCCACAACTGCCAATGAGAGCAGCGGGGGGCGCCGACAACTCCCCATATCATTTTTGATAATGACGATTTAGGTTTAATGGTCTATAATTGAAAGAAAGATGTTCAAATACCTGCTGTCATTTTCTTGATGTTATAGTAAAATGGGACCATTCGTGATCAATTTGCAGACATATCCGCAGCTTATAACTATTCCGATCTTTTGTTCAGGGGCGCTTCTCTTCGGGTTTCTGATTTTCCTCTTTATCTATATCAAAACAAAAAATAAACTCTATTTAAGTACAACCCTCTTATCTTTTACAGCGGTAGGGTTCGTTTTCATGGAAGGTCTCATCTCCTACTTTGGAACGGGACAAAGGCTCTTTTACACGGCCGTCCACTTTCATCGACTGGAACAGCTTTTCGGCGTCCTCTTTCTCTGTACCGTACCCCTCTTCTTCTACCATCTTCTCTCCCTGCCGCCGATTCTGAAAAAAACCTTGAAGCTGCTTTCGATTATAGGGGCCGTATATACACTTTTCTCCCTTTTTATCGCGTTTGTTTTTCCCGATCTCTTCATATCAATGGAAGATGTGGTAACGGAACTCGCGCCCCGTATAGGAAACGCGGGCAGAGGGCGAGAGGGGTTGTTTTACACGATTCGTGACGTGCTTTTGGGAGTTCTGTTTCTGACAGTCATCGGATTTCTTATTTCCGATATGGTTAAAAACAGACGTACCAAATATCTTTTTACCATTCTCGTCGGTATCGGTGCCGCCGGTTTTTTCGCCGCGGATGATATAATCCATGTCTACACCGGGGTCCACATAGGATTGTTTCCCCAAAACCCATACGCTCGGTTCCCTTTGGGTATAACCATCTTTCTCGTTTTGACCATGACCGCCGTCTTACGGCAATTCATCAATACCGCCAACGAGGTTGAGAGGGCGTATGCCGCTTTAAACGACAGTGAGCAGCGGTTCAACCAGATAGCGGCGCACATCAATGAGGTTTTCTGGCTTTTCGACGCCCGAACAGGCAGACTCCTCTTTATCTCAAAGGCATTCTCCACTATTTGGGGTTTCGACACGGAACCGTTGTATGATGATTTAAAACAATGGACCGAATCCATCCATCCGGACGATAAAAACGGAATTTTGCAGGATTTTCAATCCCCGAGTAAAAAAATTGTAACACGGGAATATAGAATTAAAAGGTCCGACGGAACGGAACGATGGATACAAGACATGATCTATCCCATTTTTGATCATTCCGAGAGTGTCTCGCGCGTTGCCCGCGTCTCGCAGGATGTTACCGAACAGAAGAAAGCGGAAGAACAGCTTATCTACTTAGCCTACCACGATTCCCTGACAGGGCTGCCGAACAGAAAATCGTTCTTTTCCCGGCTGGAGAAGAGCCTGAGAGTTGCAGCCAGATCGAAGATCGACAGAAACCGAGGTGTTGTGTTTATCGATCTGGACCACTTCAAGGATGTTAACGACAGTCTAGGCCACATTACCGGAGACAACCTTCTCCGCGAAGTCGCGGAGCGAATCAGCGAATGCGTGCGTACGAGTGATGAGGTGTTCCGCTTGGGAGGGGACGAGTTTACGATTATCCTTAACAATTTAGCCGAAGAGACGGACGCCGCGATTGTTTCCGAAAAGATCATTAAAAGCTTGGAGATGCCGTATCTCTTCGATGAACATGTGTTCTCTTTAGGGGTGAGCATCGGTATCGCCGTCTATCCGAAGGACGGTGAAACCGCGGACATTCTGATACAACACGCCGACAACGCGTTGTATGAGGCGAAACGGGACAGAAACACCTATCGGTTCTACACCCGCGATATGCAGAAAAACGCGCTCAGAAAAGTCCAAATAATCACTCTCCTGCGTCAGGCGGCTGAAAAAGGAGAATTGGGCCTCCACTATCAGCCGCAAGTAAACGACAAAGGCGAGGTAGTGGGGGCGGAAGGGCTGCTTCGATGGACAAATTCTGAATTAGGAGAGGTTCCCCCGTATCACTTTATCCCTATCGCGGAAGAGACCGGGTTAATGCTTTCAGTCGGTGATTGGGTTTTAGAGCAGGCGTGTAGAGACGCGGTGCGGCTTCAGAAGGAAGGACTGGAACATATTGCCCTCAGCATCAATCTGTCCACCAAACAGCTAAAATCGGAACGGATCGTTGAAAGCATCATGGGAAAACTGAGCTCCTACCACATAGACCCCGGCAGACTGCATCTGGAAATAACGGAGAGTTCCCTGATGGAAGATACCGAAACCGCGCTTTCCCATCTGACACAACTAACCGGCCACGGTATTCGGTTCGCGATAGACGATTTCGGCACCGGCTACTCTTCGCTCTCCTATCTAAAAACGCTGCCCATTTCCACGGTAAAGATCGACCGGTCTTTTATCATTGAAATCCCGCGCAACCGACAGGATACGGCTGTGGTCAAAGGGATCATCGATATGGTGAACGGTCTTCAGCTGGATGTCATAGCGGAGGGGGCGGACAACCGCGAACAGGTTGAGTTTCTCCACGCGAACAACTGCCCGGTAATCCAAGGATTTTATTTCAGCCGGCCGCTGCCTTTAGATCAGTTTCTGCGATACGCAAAAGAAAAGTCTCCGCGAGAAGCCCCGGTTGAGTTTCCCGGCCGAGGTGAGCAATAAGCCTCAATTCAATGTCCAAATCAAGACAAAAATGCAGGGGAACCCCTATTCGACGTCCGCGCCGAGCCGAAAAGCTTCCTGATTGATACGAACGACCTCCTCACCCTTCGACGCGAACCGTTCCTTAATCGCGTCTAAAAGACTTTCACTGCGAAGAGGCAGGGCAACGGATGCCGCACCCACCATGACCATATTGGTCGCCCTCGCGGAACCGGCCTTTTTGGCCAAAGCCGAGGCGTCGATTAACCGATTATGAGGGACCTTTGAAAGTGCCGCCATTATCTCAGTTTCATCAGGATAGTGAGGAATGTTGATAAAAGGGTTTTTTGATGTAACAACAACGCCTTCCGGATTAAGGTAGTCCAGATACCGCAGGCTTTCCAACGGTTCCATGCTCACAATCATGTCGGCCCTGCCCCGGCCGATCAAATCGCTCTTGATCTCACTGTCGGAAACGCGCAGATGGGCTTCGACCGCGCCCCCTCTTTGGGCCATTCCGTGGACTTCAGACTGCTTCACCTGAAGCCCTTCCCGCATGGCGCCGTTTGCAATGATGGCCGCCACCGATAAGACACCTTGTCCGCCTACACCGGCTAAAATCACATCGTATTTCATTGTTCCGCCTCTTTCTTTTTTTTCTGTTTGACCGTCTGTATACACTCACGCACCGCAATAACGACTGAGACCCCTTTATATTCGAGCTCTTCCTTTATGACTTCCGTATTCCGCGACAAGTTTTTCTTAAGCGGCGAGATGGTCCGTATATGGTCGGGATGGACCCCAATGCCGGCAACCAGTTTTTGGATCCGTTCGGAACAGAGGATGGTCTCCTGACCGCCGGTCATGGCGGTAGTGCTGTTGTCCAGGATGTAGAGGGTCATGGGAACATCGGCCGATACCGCGTCCACAAGAGGTGTGATGCCGGAATGGAG
>CAZJBZ010000091.1:0-13597 GCA_964543975.1 uncultured Spirochaetales bacterium | reverse complement strand
GAATACGAGGTTCGGTTACCGCGTTGATAAATCCGAGAACGACGGCGGCTACAGCACAGATAAGAGCAAGTTTCGCGCCGATAACGAGTGTCTGCTTCATGCCTGAATCCCCTTTTCGGCTACTCCGAATCGTCGTGGTTTGGTGTATCTGTTTATCAAAGGTACAAAGAGATTCATAAAAATGATCGCCAAAGATACACCTTCAGGGAATGATCCGTACGTCCTAATCAGAAATGTAAGAAAACCGGCACCGATACCGAAAACAATCATTCCCTTTCCAGTCAATGGAGAGGTTACCATATCGGTGGCCATGTAAAATACTCCCAGAATCAAACCTCCCGCAAACAGATGGAACAGAACGTCACCCCGAAAAAGGCTTCCGTGGAAAGGGATCCCGCCGAAAACCCAAATGAGAATGCCGAAAGTTCCCAGGTAAGAGACGGGAATATGCCACGTAATAATCTTTTTCGCAAAGAGGTAAACGGTACCGACCAGGAGGAGGAACGCGGATATCTCGCCGATACACCCGGGAATATTGCCAAAGAAAAGATCAACGTATCCTCCCTCTATATGGGTCCCTAATTTTTCATTCAACCAAGAAATAACGGAAGAGTCCAATCCTGTCCGCGGGTAATCTTGTAACCGAAGAAATTCAGCAGGTCCTGAAGCCGGGCCGGTATAATCGACAAGCCCTGCCTTTACAAGGCCTAAGGGAGAGGCCCCTGTGACACTGTCGACGGTCAAGGCGCGCGGTATTCTCCACGTTGTCATTGATCCTGTCCATGAGAAAAAAACAAAGACCCGCCCGGCAAGTGCCGGATTCATCCAATTCGCGCCCAATCCGCCGAAACTCCATTTCACCACTACAATGGCGAAAAGTGAAGCCGCAATAGGAATATAAAGCGGTACTTCAGGAGGCATATTGTAGCCGATGAGAAGTCCGGTGAGGAAGGCGCTGCCGTCGTCTACAGTGAACTTTCCGAAAATCCGTCCCATGATATATTCAAACACTAACGCGGCCGCGATCGAAACGCTGAGGGTTACAAGCGAACCAATACCGAAAACATAGACACCCCAAACTCCGGCCGGAACAAGGCAGAGGACAACAGCCCACATTATCTGTTGGGTTGAATCTTTTTTATGAATTTGAGGTGAAGTCGTTACAAGCATCCTATTCGCGTCACTCATTTTTTAACCTTTTGTTTTCTTGCCATAACCTTTCCCAGCTTCATACCCTGTATCAATGGAATATGCGCCGGACATTCATACCCGCAACAACCGCATTCCTTACAATCCATCAAACCTTCCGCCATAGCTGATCCATATTCCATGTGATCAATGAGTTTAAAGAGCCGAGTAGGATTGAGTCCCATCGGACAAACACCAATGCATCTGCCGCACTGCAGACACGCGGTCCTTCGTTTTTCTCCAACTTCCCGTGCGGTAAGTGCCAACACGCCTGAAGTCCCTTTAATAACCGGAACATCAAGATCCGAAACGGCAAAACCCATCATCGGGCCTCCGACAACCACTTTTTTCGGTGTTGTTTTAAACCCACCACACTCTTCGATAATATGGCCTATGGATGTTCCGATTCTTACTTTCAAATTATCAGGATTCTGTATTGCACCGCCTGTAACGGTAACTGTGCGTTCAATAAGCGGTTTTTGATGAACAATCGCCTCGTAAATAGAAAAAACCGTTCCGACGTTCGATACAATTGATTCGATGTCCAGCGGTAAGCCGCCGGAAGGAACTTCCCGCTCAATAACAGATTTGAGCACCTGCTTCTCATCCCCCTGAGGGTATTTCATCCGGAGAGGAACCACCGATATTGGGAGATCGCTTTCACGCAATTTCTCCCGCATTAGTTCTATCGCGTCCGGTTTGTTCTCTTCAATTGCAAAAAAGATCTGTTCGGGTTGTACGATTTTTGCAATAATTTTGATTCCTTCGATAATCTCATCCGTTTTTTCGAGCATTAAGCGGTGATCGGCAGTCAAATACGGTTCACACTCCACACCATTGACGACGAAGTATCGAACGTTTTTTTCCCGGGGAATCGAGAATTTGACGTGTGTGGGGAAGGTAGCACCTCCCAGACCCACAATGCCCATATCTTGAATGACCTGTAATAAATCAGCCCCGTTCAAAGTGGTCCAATCCCGCGTTTCTTGTTTCTTTCCAAGCCTGTCGAATTCGCCTTTCATCTCGATTATTACGGCCTGCGATGCCATACCGTTCGGTAAGTAGATCTTCTCCACAGCCGTCACTGTTCCGGGAACCGGACTATGGATGTTGGCCGAGATGTAGGAGGTCGATTTACCGATAAGCATGCCCTCTTTCACTTCATCTCCAACCGACACTAAACATTCCGCCGGACTTCCGATGTGCTGACTCAATGGTATCGTTGAAATGGAAGGGATAGCAGCGTTTTTTATTGGTTTTTGATTTGTCGGCGTTTTTTTGCCGGACGGATGAACACCGCCTTTGGGAAACGTTTTGTATCCTTTCATGCTGCCTGACTTTTTCTCCTTAGTATAAAACTTTTCATACCATACTTATTTTCCACTGTCAAATGGTAGTTTATCAAAACCAACGGCAAGAACACAATGAAAGAAATAATTCCGTTGCGCAAGACAAACGCAGTATTAATGAAGGCCATTGGTTTAGAAGCCTCCATCGAAACCGTTACCGCAGACCCTTGATCGATAAGGAGCTTGGTTATCCCTTCATCTTTCGCTTGATTGAGAACTTCCTGAAACCAACTCTCCGAAAAAACTTTGATGACCCTCTCCTTCTTGACAATTCTTCCGTTTTCCTTCGAATAGAACGAAATGGTGATTTTCTCCCCTTTGGAAGGAAAGTGATAGAGTCTCTTGTAAAAGAATCCACTCTGGTATGCTCTATGGCTAAGGAAATCGAAGAGATTGGGGAGAGAATTCTCTCTGTAAAGGCCCAGTTTTTCAATATCGTGCCAGGTGATTTGATCTGTTCGTTCTACCATTTTCGGTACGGGAATTCGAATATGGTCTCCTTTTCCGGACAACCGGTAGACCAGTGGAGCGAAGAAAATAACGACAATGATCACAGAGAGGAGAGAGAACCGAGTAGTGGCGAATGTTATACCAACTTTAGAAGGTTGAATAGATATTGAAAAAAAGAGTCGATGTTCCTGTTTCCTCCGTTTCTGAAACATAAAAAAAACAAAAATAAGGAAAAGAAAGCAATCTGCCAGCAGGGAAAGGACCAAAGGAATCCAGCGAGAGAGATGGACCTCAGGGAAAACGGCAAAAAAGAGTGAGGCAAAGAGGGCCAATCCAAATAAGGACAATTTTTGAGGTAAATTGGCTTTGGAAAAATCTATGGAACGATAATTGAGATAGTATTTAATAACCGCAAAAAGATCTGTGGCTAAAAGCGTGAAAGCGAGATAGAGCAAGGTAGAGCCGGTGAAAATAGTAAAACCACTATGGACCAGCCCGAACAACCAAGGAAACCCCGCCGCTATGATGAATGATCGGTATGTTTTCTTATAAAACAACGTTAATCCGATAATGCAAGAAAACAGGAACAAAACCAACATGTGAGAAAAGATATTTATTTCCGCGATTCGCCATGTATACGGTGTATTTACCATAATCGGCCGGATTGATGAATAAAAAAGTATAGGCGAACGATTATCTTTAATATAATAAATTGTATAAGCTGCATTGTTACCGATGGTATGAAAATAGTTTTCCAACCTTTTCATATAATCATCGTATCGGGGATCTAAAATATCGAGTCTGGAAGAGAGGGCTGAAAGTTTGATCTGCTCTTCACTATGAAAACTAAAAAAACTGACCATGGTGTTGTTTTTATGGATCAGTTCCGTATATCCATTTTCCCGTAAAAGGGAGGCAATTTCTGAAACAGGCGCGGCTTCTTCAACCAAGAGGGTGTAATAATTTTTCCAAATTTGATTTTCTCGATAAATAACCGGGAGAAAAAAATGACTGGAAATTATGAGAAAAAACAACACTACGGAGGTGATAGGAGTTGAATAGTAGATGGTCCTTTTCAGTCTCTCGTGCATGCCCCTCTTCCGTCACAAGTTGCAGAATGCTACGGCAATAAAAAAGCCGAGAAGAACCCCAACCGATACTTCCGAGGTTGTATGGCCGTGTACTTCTTTTACATATTCCAAATTCATTCCAAATCTATGATTGATCTCTCTACTCATATTGTTTATGGCCTTTGCTTGTAATCCTGCGGCCCTTCTAACACCGAGTGCGTCGCGAACGGTCAGTAAACCATAAAAAAACAACGCAATGAATAGTGGAGATGCCAGGCCTTCAACAAACGCCACGGCAGTTGCGAGGGAGGCGACTACGGCGGAATGGCTGCTCGGCATCCCCCCCGTGCTCCATAAAAAGGTTACTATCAGGGATTTAGTTCTGGTTTTCTTTTGTTTAACAAACTCGATTGTTGATTTTAACATCTGAGCTAAGAACCAGCTCATGAATGACGAAAGAAATATTGGGTGGTAAAATACTCGATATATCTTCTCGATGTTTTCAATCTCCATAGTAAAATAGTTTCCGAGTACTATTTATATTTGTCAAGGAGTCAATTTCGGTCTATTGTCATAATGGGCCCTTTTGTTATTCTATTATATTTGATGCACATGGAAAATAACAGGAGCAAAAGTCACCATCTTATCAGGAATTAATATGTTAAATGCTTATAATGTAAATAAATATATATGAATAAAAATAAGTTTCAAGAATTTACGGCAGCACGAGACGATGACGGCAGGCGCATAGACAAAATTATCCGAAAAATGTTTCCCACTATGGATTTAAAAAAAATCTATTCCGCCATCCGAAAGGGTGATATTCGATTAAACGACAAAAAAGTGAAGCAGGGAGATACGGTACGAGAAGGAGATGTGATACAAGTCTACACGCCATACGCACAGACCCATGTTCGAAAACCATTTGAAAAAAATCTTCCGCAAAAAGAGAAGACGTCGATCGATATTAATACCCATATCGTTTATGAAAATGAAAACATACTTATTCTCAACAAACCGCGTGGATTCGTCGTGCATGGGGAAAACTCGCTCGAAAAGCCGGTCCAGGCATACCTCCGTTCCATAATTGAAGAATCTCTCTCTTTTCGTCCCGGCCCGCTGCATCGATTAGATAAATATACAACAGGGGTGTTGGTTTTTGGAAAATCGCTTTTGGGCGCGCGTGAATTTTCTAAAATATTACACCAGCATGGTTGTACAAAGACCTATATCGGTGTGGTACAGGGAGAAGTGGACAACGAAATTGTCTGGAAAGAACCGCTTGAAAATAACAGGAGAAAACTGAGAAAGGCGGAAACGGTAGTGACCCCTCTTCTTACGGCAGGCAGCAGGAGCCTCTGTCTCTTTACAATAACAACAGGAAGACAGCACCAAATTAGACGACACGCCGCAAACCACGGATGTCCCCTTGTTGGTGACGCGGAATATAGCGGCTCAAAGGGATTCGGAGAGTACATCCTTCACGCCTATAAGATCGAGCTTGAAGAATCAAATCCGATTCTCGGATTTCGAGAAATAACCGCCCCTCTGCCACATAAGGCGAAAAAAAAGCTGAATCGGTGGTTTCAGCCCCATTTTCAGGAATTACCGTTTTCACAATAATCCGTCGTATAGTATAATACAACACTCTGAGGTGATACGTTGAGGCAATTGCCTGATATCATTATTTTTGAAGAGGCCCCTCTATGAGAAAAATTTTACATCACATCGTTTTTCTCCTGAAAGGAGTAAAGGTTTACGCGTTGGTGGGCCCGAGTGGTACGGGAAAGAGTTTTCGGGCTAAATTAATAGCTCAAAAATACGGAATCGATTACATCATCGATGACGGGGTCCTCATTTATAATAATAAAATCGTGGCCGGAAAATCCGCGAAACGGGAAAAAATTTTTTTAACCGCCATTAAGACGGCCCTATTCGACGAACCCGATCATAGAGACGAGGTGGAAAAATTCCTTAAAAAGTCTCGTTTTAAACGAATTCTCCTGATCGGCACGTCGGATGCCATGGTAAAAAAAATCGCGAGTCAGCTCAACCTACCGCCGCCTTCGAAGCTCATCTATATTGAAGATGTCGCAAGTAAAGAAGAAATCGAACGAGCAAAACACTCGCGAAGTACTGAAGGGAAACATGTTATACCTGTCCCGGCAATTGAAATAAAGAGAAATATGCCCCATATTTTTTATGAAAGTGTGAAAGTTTTTCTCCAAAACAGGCTTTTTTTTCGAGATAATTCAAAAGTTTACGAGAAAGCGATTGTTCGACCGGAGTTTGCCAAACGAGGTAAGATTACCATTTCAGAAACAGCCCTCACTCAAATGGTTCTGCACTGCTTCGACGAATACGATTCGAATATCGCAGTCAATAAGATCACCGTGATAAGCGATAGGAAAGGATATAAATTGAACATGGATGTAAGTGTTCCTTATGGACTGGAATTGGCCGGCAACATTCATCAACTTCAGGGGTATATTATCGAAAATATCGAACGCTACACCGGGATACTGATAGAAGAATTGAATATCACCATTGATAAAGTTGCGACGAAATAAAGAAGGCAGGTAGTGAAAGAACCGTTCAATTGACAATTCTATGTAATACAACATAATATAAATATGGAGGTTGGTATGAAAAAGATTTTATTCGCAATCATGATAGTCGCTCTTTCGATTTCCGCAGCTTTTGGTCAGGAACCTTCCCTCTTTGTTTCCCAAAGTACTCACTATAAAGTTTATTCGGAATTGAGCGCCTTACACGCGGAAGAAACTGCAAAAAAAATGGATGCTTTCTTCAAACTGTTTAACGAGACCTTCCATTTTCCTGTTGATCGAGTAAACTTCAAAATGAATGTCAGGATATTCTCCACAAAAGAACGATTTAATAATTATCTTGAAAAAATAATTGACGGTAAAAAGGACAGCTTTGTTTACCTTCAATACAATGACCCGAAAAAATCGGAATTAATCGGATTTAGGCAGCCCAATGAAAATTTCGATGAATCTCTTTTACGCCATGGATGCATTCAATTTGTTAAATCTTTTGTAAAGAATCCTCCGGAATGGATACTGAAAGGTTTTGCTCTCTATTTTGAAAACAGCACCTACGAGAAGGAACATCAAGTGGCGGTTTTTCAAGAAAACCTAAGTTGGCTTAATACCTTAAAATCAAAAATAAGAACTGATGATACTGAAGGCCTTATACCTCTGCAGTCTTTTCTAAACCCGTCTTCCGCACTGCTTCGGGAACGGGGGGAGACATACCACGCGCAATCGTGGGCTGTTGTTACCTTTCTAAAGAGCAGTAGCAACAAAAACTATAACAGACTTTTATGGGATGCCGTTAGCGCCCTCGATCCGGAGGCAAGCGAAAACGAAAACGTACGAGCGGTGAACAGGCGTTCCTTTCAATGGGTCAATACCTATCTGCTCATCAATGATTTTAAAAACTATATTCTCACCATGAAAACTTTCCCGGAAGTGGTTGAGGAGGGAATTGAATTATATTCGGCCGGCGATTATGAAAAAGCGGAAGAAGTACTCCTTGAAGCAATCCTTTTGGACGGATCGCATTATCTGCCTTATTATTATTTGGGACTTATTAACTATTCGAGAAAAGATTACTCATTAGCGGAATATTACTATCAATCATCCCTTATGTTGGGAGCAGATAAAGCCCTGATTCACTACGCTTTGGGAGTCAACGCTTTTTCCAACGGCCGAATGGAAGACGCGGAAAATTATCTTCAAGAAGCAGTTGACCTCAACAGAGAAAAATACGGAGAAAAAACCACTCGACTCCTCCAAAGAATAGAAGAAAGACGTATTATAGAAAACGATCACGGAATGTAACGCTTCATTATTTTTTTAACAGCCCATTCCACCTCTAGGTTAGGCGGAGTGATCGGTTTGAGGAGTTGTTTGGCACTTTTAAACAACTCTTGGTGGGTTTTTTCCGTAATAGTATCCTTTCCGATCAAATAGCGGAGAGGTTCTTGAATCAACAACTGCAGCATTTCTCCTTTTCCAACGGACCGTCTTTTTCGTATTTTACTGTCGAGATATGATAAGTCCGCGAAAAATCTTTCATTAACGGATTCTTCCGCCTCTTTGCCTGCTATAAGCTTACCGAGAACATGATTGTCGATAAAGGCGAGCGATCGGCGAAGAAAGGAAGGAACCGTTCCATTCTTGTCGATTATACAGTCATAAATGCGCGGCAAGATGAAGGGTAACAATTTCATCCGGATCAATTTTTCAATTATTTCGTTCGATCGGCCCGATTGCAGTATTTTAAAGACCTCTTCGGTAATACGTGACGAAGAACACCTGACAAGCTCACCGGAATAACGACATATTTTCCATTTAATGATAAACGGTAATGGGAATCGGGTAATTTCACTATACTTTATAGCGCGCACCATTCGGACAGGATCTTCAATGAAGGTCCTGTTGAGTGGAATGATTGACCGAATCTTTTTATTTTTTATGTCCCGAAAACCACCGACATAATCGACAAGATATTCACTTTCGGGACAGTAGTAGAGGGCGTTCATGGAAAAATCGCGACGCGAAGCATCTTCTTCAGGTGATCCGTATCGATTATTATCCATACCCGCCGCCCGAAAAGTCGAAACCTCAATAATGTTCTTATCGAACTGTATATGGACCAGTTTAAATCGACGTCCGATAACGCGTGAATTCCGGAATAATTTACGGATGTCGTTGGGGCCGGCATCTGTTACAACATCAAAATCTTTCGGCCTCTGCCCTAGAAGAATATCCCTGACCGCACCACCTACAATATAGGCGGTATATCCGTGGGATTGTAACCTCCGCACTACCAAGAGTGCCTTCTTATCGATGAGCATTTTCTTAATTCGATGCTCATCAGGCAGAAATATTGAGGCGTTTTTTACGACGTTTCCTGACTCCGTTGTTTTATATCGTACCAGCAATAATCAATTAACCACTTTCGTCAATAGAGAGAATTTGTTCTACTGTAGATGGATAGAAACGGACAAGTCAAGCCTTCGCCGATCAAAAGAGGAATTCCAACCAGTGACCGGCCTCTCCCTCCCTTGAAAGAAGCGGAAGAAATCATGCATAGTGAAAAGATCGATATGATCGAGGAGTAAAGAATGGGCGTGTTGATAGAACCGAAATTATTAAAAGGATTTCGGGATTTCCTTCCGGAGGAAGAAATGGCGAGGAAGGAGATAATAGCTATCTTAGAAAATACCTTTCAACTATTCGGCTTTTTACCGATCGACACTCCGGTACTTGAATACGCGGAGGTGCTTTTGGGGAAAGGTGGTGGAGAGACCGATAAACAGGTTTATCGTTTTCAGGACCACGGGGACCGGGATGTGGCACTTCGGTTCGATCTTACGGTACCGTTCGCCCGATTTATGGCGGGCCACTCCAATGAACTCTATACCCCTTTTAAAAGGTACCATATCTCAAAGGTGTGGCGGGGAGAAAACACCCAGAGGGGAAGATATCGAGAGTTTACTCAATGTGATTTCGATATAGTCGGTGTCGATTCATCCTCGGCTGATTTTGAAATTCTTCTCTTGATGACGGCGTCCTTTCAAGCCTTAGGGATTACCGATATAACCATCCATGTATCGCATCGCGGCATCTTGAACGATTTTCTCGAAACGCGTCAAATTCAAAATCAATCTGTCGAAATATTGAGAACTGTCGATAAAGTGGGGAAAATCGGTAAAAAAGCAACAATGGAGCAGCTCTCCGAATTGGTCGGAGAGAGAAACGCGGAAGATATTTTTTCGTTTATTCGGTTGGAAAACGACAATGTAACAACGTTGGAAAAATTAAAATCGATGGCCCAAACCGGGAGCGAAGGGATAGCACGGCTGCTGGAATTGATGGCCTATAGTGATGATCTCGATCTATCTTCTTGGTTTGTGATAGATCCTTCAATAACCCGCGGGCTGGATTACTATACCGGAATTGTCTATGAGACGTTCTTACAAAAAGCACATAAAATCGGTTCCGTCTGCTCCGGCGGACGATATAACAACCTTGCATCACTCTACTCTAAAGAACGCTTTCCAGGAGTGGGATCTTCTATCGGTTTGGACCGACTTTTAGCAGCGTTAGAGACTGTTGGAACCGATAAGACACAAATCCTTTCTGTCGAAATCCTCATTCTGAATATGGACGACCGCTTGACTGGGTATTATCACAAACTTGCTCAGTTGCTCCGCGGAGAGAAGATGAAATGTGAAGTCTATCCGGAGAATAAGAAATTGGCAAAGCAGTTTCAATACGCGGAAAAGAAGAAGATACCATTCGCCCTCATCTGCGGTGAGGATGAGCGGGTAAAGAATGTTGTATCGTTAAAAAATCTCAATACCAGAAAAAGCCATGAAGAACTCAGTATCAAGGAATTAACGAACATAGTTCGGAAGGAACTCTATGAAACCTGAACAGCTGCCCGTCTATCAACAAAAGCAGAAAATAGTCGATACAATCAATTCAGCCCAAGTAGTTGTAATAGAAAGCCCGACCGGATCGGGCAAAACCACTCAACTGCCCATTATTCTCTATGAAGCCGGCTTCTCCTCCGGGGGAATCATCGGAATAACACAACCGCGAAGGATTGCCGCCGTATCTGTCTGTGATTACATCGCAAAGCAATTGGATAAAGAGATACCCGATACAGTCGGCTATAAGATGCGGTTCGAAGACAATACGGACGAACGAACGACAATCAAAATCATGACCGACGGGACCCTTCTTCAAGAAATGAAAAACGACATGATGCTAACGGAGTACAGCTGCATAATCGTCGATGAAGCACACGAACGAAGTTTGAACATCGATTTTATTTTAGGTCTATTGAAGAGGGTAGTCGCCGAGAGACCGGAGTTTAAAGTCATCATCTCTTCAGCAACGATCAATGCCCAGGTATTTTCCGAATATTTTGGTGAATGTCCGGTCGTCCATATTGAAACCCCCATGTATCCTGTTGACGTCAATTACACTCCTCCCCCTCCGGAAACCGGACCCGACGGCCTTCTCTATAAAATCGTGGAAATTGTCGAAACGTGTATGAAAAACGGTGCCACGGGAGATATGCTCGTCTTTCTTTCCGGTGAAAAGATGATTAAAGACTGTATCTCAATGCTCAATCAATCTTATTTTAAGAAGAAGATGCTGCTGCTTCCCCTCTACGGCCGCTTGAGTAAAGAGGAACAGGAAAGAGTTTTTATCGATACTGGTGAAGGTAAAACGAAAATCGTCATTGCCACAAATATAGCGGAAACAAGTGTAACAATCGACGGCATTACTACGGTCATCGATTCCGGGCTGGCAAAAATAAACTTCTACAACCCGAGAACTTTTACAAGTTCTCTCATAGAAAATTCCATTTCCAAAGCGTCGTGCAATCAGCGGAAAGGGCGGGCGGGAAGGACGCGGCCGGGTGTCTGTTACCGGCTCTACTCGGAAGAAGATTATAAGGAAAGACCGTTGTTTACGTTGGAAGAAATCTATAGGACCGACCTATCGGAAGTAGTTTTACGCATGGCTGAACTTGGAATCAGAGATTTTGAAGCGTTTGATTTTATCTCTTCTCCCGGTAGACAAGGTATCATCAGTGCCATTGAGACCCTCCATTACTTGAACGCTTTAACCGGAAACCGAGAACTTTCCGAGACAGGTACTCTGATGGTAAAGTTCCCTCTCCTGCCCCGCCTTTCAAGAATGATCATCGAGTCAATCAAGGCGTATCCTCATGTTATCGACCAAACCCTCATCGCGGCGTCATTTCTTTCAACGAATTCCCCTTTTCTTCTCCCTCAGGGTGAAGAGATGGATGCCAGAAAAGCCCATCATACATTCAGCGATCCTTTAGGCGACTTTGTCTCCTACTTAAAAATCTTCAAGAAATTCGAAGAAAGCGGAAACAAGCAGAAGTTTTGCGAGACGGTTTATCTCGATGAAAAAACCGTTTCGGAAATTTGGAACATAAAATATCAGCTTCAAGAGATTGTATCTGAAATAGGAGTACCGATTCTCTCCGACGGACCAATTTCCGATTATCTCTGCGCGGTTTCGAGAGGGCTCATTCAATTTGTCTGTACCCGATCCGGTCGTTTTACGTACCGGAGTCTTACCGCCGATAAAATCCAAATCCACCCCGGCTCGGTCATGTTTCGCGAAGTTCCCCAATACATCGTTGCGGGAGAAATCGTAAAAACAACCAAATTGTTCGCCCGTTCGGTCTCACCTCTTAAAAAAGAGTGGCTGGACGCCATTTCTCCTCTCTTAGGAAAAAGTTTTCTCTCTAAAACCGACTTGAAGAGGCAGAGAAAGAAAAAAGACGAGGAGGTACCGGAAAACCAGGTGCGCCTTGGATCAGAGATCTTCGAACTAAGACCATATAAAGGAAAGAAGAGGATTGCAATTCTACCGTGGGAAAAATTGAAAAAAGTCTTACAGTTTCATGATCCGGCATCATTTTCGGAGTATAAGCAGCTTCGTTGTAATGTTGTTTTTGAGGGACATGAACTTCTTACGGGGGACCGGCTCTCCTCTATCTTGAAAATTGCTCCATGGATCGATACCAATTCCGGTATTGTTAAAAACTTCTACAAAGGCAATTTTTCTGTCCCTGATGATATAGAATCGCTCTGTAATAAGCTGCAGAATGTACTTAAACTATGCAAACCTAAAAAAAAGAAGCAGCTGGGATTCATAGGATTGTATACCGACGGTACCGGTCACTTCTGGTTCAAATGCTCGAGAGGTTTTCATAACGCTCTTACCCAAAGTCTGGCAAGTCTGGAAATTTTAGCGGATGCGCTGGAAGAGACAATCGACTCTTCATACAGAGAACGGATCAACTCGGTTTATCGCAAACTATCCGAATTTTTCGAGCATTGACGCTTAAGCTGCCATGGCAGTCTATGAGGACCGGTAGACACTGATGCGGCCGATCAAAACCGGCACGATCTGATGACGACTCGTTTCAGAGGACCTCTCGTAATACCGCTTCTTCAATTGGCCTTGTGATGGTATCGCCCTGTTGTTTTTGCAAAACGAAACGGACCGTTCCGCTTTTCTTTTTCTTATCGTATTTCATCGCGTTTATGAGTGCCTCCCGCGATATTCCGCTCCGAGAAGGCTCGGCCAATCCGAAGTTGTAGCATAAAAGAAGCTTCTCCACCCTTTCCGCGTAAGCAGGATCTGTAATCCCCAGTCTGACACCGGCTTTCATGGCCTTGTCGATTCCCCAGGCCACCGCTTCCCCGTGGCTTACAACCGAAAACCCGGTCACGCTTTCGAGGGCATGGCCGAAGGTATGGCCTAAATTGAGGTGTGCTCGTGACCCCTGCTCTCGAAAATCCTTTTCAACTATTGCAACTTTCACTACGAGCGCTCGGTAGACTATTTCCTGTAAAATCGTCATATCTCTTCTCAGAATCGACTCCCTTTCCGTTTCCAGCATTCGGAGAAGTTCAACGTCTTTTAGAAGGGCGTGTTTAATCACCTC
>CAZJBZ010000090.1:2659-13642 GCA_964543975.1 uncultured Spirochaetales bacterium | reverse complement strand
CGCTCTTTCCGAACGAGGGGTGTTACCGATTATATAAAGCTTTAGCCCAATATTCTCAATCATATAGATCATATTGTAGGATTAATTACATTGTGTTGTCAAATCAAAGGAGGAAGAGACAATGCCCGCGTACGCATCGATAGAGGAGTTGACCAAGGTCCATCAAGAACTGCAGGAATTGGAACAAAAATATCCCGAGGCCTATGGGGAGTTTTCGAAACTCTTCAAATCGAACAAAAAAATCGGTTACAAAAACATCTGTAAATTGCTGATGAAAGAGACCACTCCCCAAGAATTGAAGGGTATGTAGATTTGAGATTCACCGTCGACGCAGGAATAAGCTTCAATCATTGGAAGCGATCAATTAGTGTACCCATAAACTCCGGAAGCTCTTCCGTTCCTCTGCAGGTAAGAAGGTTACCGTCAAGAACCACCGAACGGTCCGCATAGTCTACTGTGGCGGTGGAATAGACGATATCGTCCAGCATCTGAGGGGCGCATGTAACGGTACGGTTTTCCAGAACGGATGTGAGCATGAGGAGTTTCGGTCCTCTTCCCACCGCGCCGATCGGTTTTCCACCGGCATGGACCTCTTCGATGAGGTTGCGCAGTCCCGGGTGTCCGCGGACCATCCAGGTACCGAGCCCTCCGGGCAGAAGCAGTCCGTCCAGTTCATCACCGGTAATCGCGCCGCTGTCCACGTCAGCTTCCGTATCACAGGAAGCGATCACACCGGGATTTGGTAGAGCACGATCAATAGTTTCAGTCAATCCGAACTCACCCCACTCCCACTCCGGGCTGCTCAACGTAACCTTTGTACCGTGCCTCCGTCCAAGGAGGATTGGCGAACCACCATCCTCTTGTATCCGAAGTTTGAGATACAGGACCTGTGTCGCGTCACTTGCATTATCAACAACGATACCCCACTTTTGTCCTGAAAGCCGCTCGGGATAACCACTGGGAGGCGACCAGTCTTCAGCCTCTGTTAGTGCTTCGAAAATGAGTTTAAAAAAATCAGGCAGGTCCCGAGGGAAAATGGCCGTAATGATTTGGTTATCACGAATAGAACGAACACCTTCGGGTACAATCGCTCCTACCGCCCGCAGGTCGTCCATCATACTCCATGCCGCTGTAGCACGGACACCCTGCATTAATCCGGCGGATATGAGTATCTGCTGACCGTGACAGATGGCAGCACACGGTTTTCCCATTTCATAACACTTTTTGACCAGCCGTACTATCCTTGCATCGTGCCTCAGCTTCTCCGGCCCAAGACCTCCCGGTATAACAACCCCGTCAAATTGATACTCCGGTTTATCTTGCCCGTCTGTTGCGCCAACCGATCCGGTTACTTCCAATTCAGCCGCGGTCATATCCGCATATCCGAGGGAGTGGTCTTCCAGCCGATATTCCAGTTTATTCCGACCGATCACAGTA
The DNA here is from genome assembly GCA_964543975.1 of uncultured Spirochaetales bacterium. GTDB lineage: Bacteria > Spirochaetota > Spirochaetia > SPDA01 > CAZJBZ01 > CAZJBZ01. The sequence continues at coordinate 12,205 of CAZJBZ010000090.1, read as the reverse complement.
ACTCTAAAACCGGCTTCCTTCAACCGCAGTCGACAATAGTTGAATTCCGTCGGGTTGGTCCCCTCTTCTACAAATACTGCAAAGTGTAATTTTTTTTTCATGATTCACTCGTTTCAATACTCTGAAGGCTCACTACCTTTTCGTCAAGTCCATTTTTTGAGATATGGTCCGCTGGGAAGTGACCGGAGGGTGCGATTGATCTGCCGCGAAAAATCCGGTAGTATTATCGAATGTTTATTCATCCCGGAAATCATATCGGCGATACCTGGTATTTCGTCGAAGGTAACACCGCTCACATGTTCTATTTGACCTGTCCTGAAAATATCCCCCGACATACACAGTGGGACATTGCCCACGCCGTTAGTTCCGATCTCATTACTTGGGAACGGAAGGGGACCGTTGTAAACCGGGGCAAAGAAAGGGAGTGGGACTATAACTGCTGCGCATCCGGATCGGTCATCAAATTCAAGGGCCGCTATTGGATGGCGTATACCGGCAATTGGCGAGGACCGGATGCCGCGGTAGGTTTGGCCGTGTCGGACGATTTATTTACCTGGAAGAAATACGATTATAATCCTGTTACGACAATCGATACACGCTACTACGAACCGGTGGGAAGCGGAGAGAGAAAGTTTCCCCACTGGCGCGATCCGTTTCTTTTCGAACATGACGGAAGAGTTTATCACTATGTGTGCGCGAGTAAAAATAACGGCAGTTCCGATTCCAGAGGAACGGTCGGTTTCGCGCGAACGGAAGATATGGTCCGCTGGGAAGTGCTTCCTCCACCGGAACTCGACGACATTGCGCAGGAATTGGAATGTCCGCAGCTTAAATCGAAAGAGGGGACCTACTACCTTATCTATTCATCACACCCGAGTCTCTTTTCCCAAAGAGTACAAGAGCAGTACGCGGGCACCCTCCGACAATCGACCTACTGCATGACCGCCCCCTCCCCCTTCGGACCGTTTACGAGCGGACCGGTCCGCCCGATTGTACCGCCCGGTTCTCCCGAACAGCCCTATGCCTGTCAGATCGTTCAATGGGAAGGGCAATGGTACCTACTGGGGACCGTCTGGAACGAGACCCAGGATTATGTGTGTGATCCGATGCCCGTAACACCGACACCGGAGGGACTGGTAATAAAACAGTTGAGATAAGTGCAGCAAGGCCCTATGTAGCAGGGGGCCCACTTTTCTGAAACGGAAGCCGCAGACAACGGTTCTAAGGCAGCACTTCGGCCGCGACATGAGGGCAATCGGAAGCTTCCGCTTTACCGTCCCTGTAGGCTGCGGCAAAAGCCATACAGGTCGCGTACCCGCACTCCTTACAATTGCTTCGTGGAAGCTGTTTATAGATTTCCATAACCGAGGGGGGCTCTATCTTGGAATAATCAGGTTCTATTTCTTCCCGCCGTTCCCAGATTTTGTTAACGATATTAATCGCTTCCTGACACAATTCATTGGCCTGTTCACGGTCCTCTAAAGGTGCCACGGAAATCTCATGCGGTCTAAACGCGTATTTGTGACCGTCACCTTTCCAGACTAACACCTTTGCCTTATGATCGTACTGCGCCCTGTCCAGTTCCGCGTTGAGCAGGGGCAGGGCTTCACTGATATCTTCATCAAAATTGATTTTTAGACTCCACGCATCCGCTCCGGGATGGCAAGGAGGTGAAATCAACGAAAAATCAAACTGTGTGATTGGGGGATCGTTTTTCATAATAACCTCTTTTCTTCACTATACCATATTCGGAGTGCGTTGAAAAACCGGCGTTTCTATGGTACATATACAATAAGGCGGAACACGATGCAGTCAATGATAGACGCGATAAAGAAACGAGAATCAGTAAGAACGTACGATACAGTCCCTATTCCCGATGATGAAAAAGAAAAAATAGAAAAGCTGATAATAGCAGACCAGATTGGACCGTTCGGCAACCGGGTCCGTTTTCAGCTTTTGGATTTAAGGACCCTGCCGCGTGAGGAGACAAAGCTGCTTGGGACCTACGGAGTGATCAAAGGGACCCCCCTCTATATTGCAGGTGCTGTAAAAAAAGGGAAAGGCGCAATGGAAGACTACGGTTATTGTCTGGAAAAGATCGTCCTCTTCCTTACGAACTTAGGTTTAGGGACCTGTTGGCTTGGAGGCACTTATAAAAAAACCGGTTTTGCGGCGGCCATACAGTTAAGTGAAAATGAACTCCTGCCGGCAATAACCCCTGTAGGATATCCTGCGGATAAACGAAGATTTGTAGAAAAATTAATGCGGCTTGGCGCGGGTGCAAAAACCAGAAAACCGTGGGAAGATCTTTTTTTCTTTTCCAAAGAAGAGGCCGGAGATTACGTGTATGCCCTGAAAGCTGTTCGCGCCGCACCTTCAGCCTCCAATAAACAGCCGTGGCGAATAACCGGAGAATCGGATGGGGACAAGGGACCGCGCTACCATTTTTTCTTACAACCGACAAAAGGATACGGTCAATTAGAGGGAGGAGTGGGCCTTCAAAATATCGATATGGGTATTGCCATGTGTCACTTTGAAGCTGCCGCGGAAGAAAACGGATTGAACGGAAGATGGGTGACCTTAGATAAGCCGGTGCCGAGACCCGAGAACTCCAATTACCTCATTACGTGGGAGGGAGAATAGAAAAAAACAGACCGGTCAATCAATTACCGGGGTCTGTATCGGTCTTCGGCCCCTCCCGGTTCTGATGCTGCGCATCGTATTCCTCCTTCTCAACCACACTGCCCCCGTCGATTTCCGCGTTGACAAAGCTCTTACCCTCATCAAAATAAAAAATCGCTTCCGCCCGTGCGAATGTTTCCGGCCCGGTAATCGATTTCCGGGAGAAGTAAGTTCCCTTGTTGTAATCGGGCACAAGGTCCTGACGGGGGCTTAATCGTATTTGAACAATCTCACCTGTTCTGTCTAGTTTCACATAAAAGTAAATTCCTTCATCACCTGAGGAGGGTGTAGAGGAAAACATTTTTTTAAAGAAATCGCCTAATCCCATATATTTGTCCTTTCTTTTACTATATATGTTATAGGATGGTGATATCAAGATGAGTTAAACGAAGGTAAAGCAGGGCACCAGCGCCTCTCCACCAAAAAGGTGTAATGTGGTAGAATCTTTATTCCATTTTCAAGTGTACGTTGAAACCGAATCTTAGAATCCCACAACAGGGAGCAAAAAAGTGAAGCATGCTCGATTCGCGCTTGTCGGTGTCGGCGGATTTGCCGGCAGTTATCTGAACTCTTTGGAACGCTGCAGCCAACAGGGACTCGCTTCGTTGGATGCGGTGGTTATACGCAATCCGAACAAGGAAGGCTATGCAGCCATAGAAGAGGAACTCAGCGGACGCGGCGCACGAATTTATCGTGATTTTAAAGATATGATAGAACAAGAGAAAGCTTCCGTGGACATCGTTGCAATCCCCTCCGGGATCCATCAACATGCGGATCTTTCTATAACAGCCCTCGAGGCAGGCTTTCACGTAATCTGCGAAAAGCCGGCAGCGGGAACAGTAGAAGAAGCTTTCAAGATGCAGGAAGCAGCAGATACAGCAGAACGGTTCCTTACTATCGGATATCAAAATATCTTTTCACCGTCGATCCAGAAGATCAAACAAATCAAACTGAGCAATCGACTGGGCAGGCTGCTTTCCGCTAAAACCTACGCGCTCTGGCCGAGACCGGAGAGTTATTACAGACGCAACGGTTGGGCCGGGAAGATAACCTACGACGAAAAAATCATTTATGATTCCCCGCTCCAAAACGCAGCATCCCATTTTCTGCAAAACATGTTATATATTGCCGGAAACTCCCATCATGAATCGGCAATGCCGGCGGCTGTATACGGGGAGTGTTACAAAGCAAAAAACATCGAATCTGCCGACACCCAGTATATTCGCGTCACGACAGCGGACGATGTCCGACTGGCGTTTACCGTGACTCACGCCTGCAGCATACAAGAACATCCCTATACCGAATACAGGTTCGAACACGGTCTTGTCCGATGGTTTTTCGGCGGCCGGACGGAAGTCTTTTCAAAGCCTCCTTCAGACGGCACTGCGGACGCCGCGGCTCTTTCCCCTTTCTCGCGAAAACGAGTAAACGCCGGACTGATAGAACAATTCGATAATGAGGGTGTTGAAATTTTCGATCTTGTTTTTATCGATACGATTCACGCTTTACAGGAAAACCGCCCGCCCCTCTGCACCATCAACAATTCATTGCAGCATACAATAGCAATCAACGCGCTTTTCCAATCCTCAGGCGAAGTACACACAATTCCCGATACACATCGGGTTACACTCACCCCCGGGCAGGCCCAATCCGGGAAAACCGGCACGCACTCCGTTTCAGACGGCGAGAAAGAAGAGGACAGGAACATCGTAATTAAAGATATCGATGTGATTGTCCGTAAATCATTCGCCACGGAGCAGAGCTTTTTTGAAGCGGACATACCGTGGGCACAGAAAGGGGAAATGATACAGTGCGGTTAACTCCTCACAGACACTCCCTGTAGATCTGTTTGATCTCTTCCTCGGTTACCTTTCGAGGATGGCAATTGATATCGAAGTAGTACCCGGTTACGGCGATTTTGGTAACTTTTTCGATATCAGCTTCCGTCATTCCGTAGTCTGAGAAACGAACGGACAAATCGATATCGTTGAGGAGTTTTTCAACAATACGAGGGCACAACTCCGCACGCTCACGAACAGTGAGTGAACCGGTGGCAGGAGTTCCGGCGACGAAGTTACCGGGGCTGGAGGTGGCGACAGTGGCGCTGTTTCCAAGAGTGCCTGCGAGATCGGCCAGTAGAGCGGTGACGGCCGCAAACCTCTCTTCATCCGCTAAGTAGCTTTTCTCGAGGATGTTCACAGTACACGCCGCGACACTCTCGCCGTGCGGCATGCCGCAGAGCCCGGAGACCGGCTGCCCTAAGGCGTGGGGAAGGGTCACCCCGATGTGTCCGATGGCGACACCAGCCAAGGTGCTTGCCCAGGCAAGCTTCTCCCGTGCAATCCTGTTCTCTCCATTTTGAACAGCTTGGGGAAGATACCGATAGATAAGCCTCATCGCCTCCTTCGCCGCAAGATCGGAAAATGGTGTTGCGTGAATGCTGATGAATGCTTCCAGAGCGTGCGCGAAAGCGTCAAAACCGGTGGCCGCGGTCAAACGGGGAGGCATCGTGACCATAAGATCGGGATCAATAATCGAAAAATCAGGAAAAAGAACATGATTGACGATCGTACTCTTTTCCTTGAGATCGGGGTTGTTGAAAACAGCAAAGGGTGTTGCTTCCGTCCCTGTCCCGGCAGTCGTAGGAATGGTAATAATCGGCAGCCGAGGAGCGGAGGGGCGCTTTACATCGTGGTCGCTGCGCTCGGTGTATTCCCAACAGGTCCCCGGATTTGTCACGGTCAGGGCGACACCTTTGCCGACATCGATGGCGCTTCCCCCACCGCAGGCTAGTACCACATCGGCCTGTTTGTCCCGGGCCGCTTTCGCGGCCTCATCCACCTTAAAACAACTCGGGTTCGGACCAAAATCGGAAAAAACAGCACACAGGAGCGAATCCTGCTTGAGCAGCTTAATGAGTCCGCTTCCCGCATCGGACTGTTCGAGAAACGGATCGATAACGAGAAACGCTTTTGATCCGTATTGTTTAACATGCTTCCCAACATTTTTGATCTCACCATTTCCGAAAACCGACTTCGGCAGATAGCATTCGAACATAAGAAGACCTCCGAAACAGAATTATAAACGCGGCAACGGGTCCGCGTGCCCAGATACATTCCGCCACGGTCCCTAACATATCCATCAGAATAGTATGAGAAAATAGTATCGATGTAAAGCTATAGGACTGTCAAAAATGCTTGAAATCTTCCTACCGAATAGGATACTTCCCATATTCCAGAGCTGTTTCGAACATGGCGAGGATATTTTCCGTGGGAGTGTCCGGTTCGATGTTGTGGGAACCGGCAAAAATGAAGCCGCCGCCCGGCGCGTAGCTCCTGATGACATCACGAACGCCGTCTCGCACCTCCTGCTCGTTTCTGTAGAGAAGCTGCTGGGTATCGATTCCTCCGAAAAAGGTAAGGTCCTTGCCGAACTCCTTTTTTAACCGCCACGGCTCCATGTTTTTAGCAAGCGGCTGGACCGGATTGAGTATCTCCACCCCGATATCGATGAGGTGAGGATACGGCTTATACAGGTCCTCCAAGATGACCTTGTCCGTCTCCTCGTGCAGTTTTTTGATTTCTTCTATCTTACCCTCGGCCAAATTTTTAAAATCTTCATCTGTAGGCCAGTAAGGATACTCCTCGATTCCCTTTTTCGTAGTGATGTTTGTAAGCGGGTGTTCGAAGATATCGTCGTATATTCCAATCCGACGGGCCCGGAGACCGCAGCTTACACCCCGAATGGTGATGGAGCCGTCTTCGTGATGGTCAATCGGTCCGCCGTTGGGCATGATCAACCTGAAATCACTCCCGAAGCGTTCCATCACCCGTTCGTCCATGTTATAGACCTGGTTGGCAATAGGTCCTGTCACGGGATATTCAAAATCGGTAATCCCGAGATGCTCGTACAATTTCGTTACGGCCGGAAACTTCGGTTCCGTATGGAGCAGGGTCGATTGAGCGCATCCTCCAAAATTGATAGGAATTCTGTCAGGCTCTTCATGATTGACCGCCTTATAAAACCTCTCTCTCGAACTCATTGTTGTATTACTCATACTTTACCTCCCTATTTAATGCTTCCGAGGGTCAGCCCCCGAATGATATGTTTCTAAAAGAAAAAACTCGCCACGAGAATGGGGGCGATGATAAAAATACCCCCTGCAGCCAAAAGACCCCACTTAATGCCTTCGAACGTCACAAAACCGGTGACGCCGACGGGAAGCGTTTTTGCCCCCTCACCGGTTAATATGAGGGCGAATAAAAACTCATTCCAGCTGAAGATAAGAGTAAACACAGCAGTTCCCGCAAGTCCCGGACGTACAAGAGGAAAGACGATCCTCATAAACACCTGTAAATCGGAACAGCCGTCAATTTTACCGGATTCTTCCAGTTCCTCGGGGATCTCATCAAAAAACCCTTTCATCATCCACACTGCAAATGGAAAGTTCATGGTGACATAAACAATCACCAATGAAAGTGGGCTGTCGAGGAGACGTATCTGTCGAAAGATAAGGTAATAGGGAAGAATAACGGCAATAGGCGGTAGCATACGGAGTGTAAGGACCCAGAAGGCGAAATTGTCTCTCCCTTTAAATTTTATTCTGGAAAGAGAGAAGGAGTAGAGGGTACCGAACACGACACATATTGCTGTTGTCGATAAAGAAACGATGACGCTGTTTACAAAATAGTGTAAGAAGTTTCTCTCAAAAAAAGAGTGTTTCATAGTTATCAAACGTCGGTTCAAAAAACCAGAGAGGAGGCATAGCATAAACATCAACAGGCCTCTTTAAAGAAGTCACAAACAACCACAATAAGAAGTATAAAGAAAGCAATATTATCGCGTATTTTCTCTTTTCTACCTAAGCTCGCAATCATTTCTCGTACTCACCTTTAAGGATCCGAATAAAAAACATACTCAACAAAATCATAATAATAAGGTACGATCCTGCGGATGCCTTACCAATGAAAAACTGCTTAAAACCGATGACATAGAGAAAATAACTAATCATCTCTGTAGCAATTCCAGGTTCCCCCTGGGTCAAGGTATACACAAGATCATAGCTTAATTTAATTGAATCGATGGTCCTAATCAAAATAATAACCAGCATCGAAGGGCGCAGATAATAGAATGTTAGATAGCGGAACTCCTGCCATCGGGAACACCCGTCAATTCGGGCCGATTCATACGGCTCATAAGGAATCGCCTGAAGGCCGGATAGAAAAATGAGCGCAACCAGAGGAGTCCACTGCCAGATATCGACAAGCATGATTGAACGTAGTGATAGTTGTGGGTCGGATAACCATAAGACTCGACCCAACCCAAGCTGTTCGAAGAAAAAATTGATAAAGCCTAAGTCATAGTTGTAAAGGAACCGCCAAATTAAACCGACAACAACCGGTGTGGTCATAAACGGGATTAAAATGAGGGTCCGAATGATTCGCTTTGCTACGATCCGGCGGTTGAGAAGGATTGCAACAATTAAACCCAGAAAAAACTCAATTCCTATGGAAGCAATCGTATAGATAATGGTATTAACAACCGAATTGAGAAACCGGCTATCAATGAGCAGCTCCTTGTAATTATCAAAACCTATAAAAATGGTTTTCTGATACGGTTTGAGTAAAAGCATATCCTACCGTATCATGAACCTTGTAGATATTTAGCATAGTTGAGCTCTACTAAAATGGGGTTATATGCCAGTTGTGGTTTATTTCACCACAATATGAACAATATTGAATACTGCAATGAGAAGCGCGAGGGCGGTAAATCCTAAACTCATAAACCGATGCAGATCGGAAAACCGCTTGTCCATATCTTCAAATCGTCTATCGGCAGCATTAAATCTTTCGTCCATCTGCTTTTGCAGTGCCTCAAACCTTCTATCTGAAGCTGCGAACCGTTCATCCATCTGCTTTTGCAGCGATTCAAATCGTCGGTCTGAAGCTGTAAACCGTTCGTCCATCTGCTTCTGCAACGACTTGAACCGTTCGTCCATCTGCTTCTGCAACGACTTGAACCGTTCGTCCATCTGCTTTTGCAGCGACTCGAACCGTTCGTCCATCTGCTTTTGCACAGAATCGAACCGCCGGTCCATTTCGGTAAAGCGCTGCTCCATAAGACTGAATCCGTTTCTCATCTCGGTTGCCAGCTCTTTTATTGCCACCTCAACCCTGTTTTGGCTGTTTTCAAACATCTTTTTCTCCACCAAACTCTGCGAAATGGTCTGCACGTATTTACGAAGGTATTGTGGATCCTTTACCTCCACCGCCTTCGAGAGTTGTTCTTCCAACAGTTCGGAAAGCTCTTCCATCATTTTTACTCCTCCATTATAGACTATTTTCATCCATAAATACAGGGGAAATCGGGCTGGTGCTTCTAGGAAAACGATGGCTGTAAAGAAATGTCTGAATTTTGTGCATAGATTATAGTGATCGCACAGCGAAAGTGCATAGAAATGAAACCCTTTGCATTATGTTACGGTTAAACTGAAAGAAGTGACGCCGCTTCTTCTCTCGATAGATAATGCATCACAAGGGGCTGGGAAAGATCGTCCTGCGACTGTTCCCACGTGGCGTAAAATCCCTCCTCGGTTTCTAAAACATCAACATAACGACTGCTTCCTGTGCCCCGCTTACTGATAAACGACGGAAACAGTCGTGACAGTCGGATCGGATTGCCGATAGAACCATCGAAAAATAGGCTGCACCTCCCAACTCTTCACAGGAATATCCTCGTGGGCGCTTTTGAGCCTGGTTGTGCTCATCCAGTTTCCGCACACATTCACCACCGTAATAAAAAAGAACCGTTACCTGAGGGCCGTCTGCAAATAGGCCCACCTTCGGGACATTGAGAGCGGCCGTT